>NZ_VCQZ01000006.1 GCF_005938195.1 Paenibacillus thermoaerophilus | reverse complement strand
GGATATGACGTTATGGTAAAAGAACGGGAGCAAACCGCATAATCCCCTATCATTTTCCAATTTGAAGCGATGTAACGGTGGGTTGGCCTTTTTGTGCTTTTTAGCGACTATTATTTTCGGGATAGAAGCAGGCATGTACCCCATAGAAGCAGGCCTATCCCGCAGCAGCCATATCTCGTGGGCGGTCCCACGAGAGTTTAAACGTATAAAATATCATAAACCGTCGCGTGCGGACCGATTTGGATACTTTTAGCTATATCAAATATTACTAAAGGAAGAAAATGGGTGGGGGGAAATAGAAATTGGGAGCGTTAGTGATATGTTGTATCGCTAAGTTAGTTTCCGGCAGACGAATTTCGGGCGATAGCAATAAATGATATCGTTAACCGAGTCGAGCAGCAGACCGGGCGAGGCGTCGGCGGTCGGGCGAGCCGCGCGGTTTGAAACGCTGCCGGACAGCAGGCTCGGCAGGTTGGGGGGCGATCGGGGCGGCATTGCGCGAAGGTCCAAAAATGCACGAATCTTTTATAATTTTTCTCCCGTTTCCTGTTGCGAGAGGATATAATAGACAAGATAAACGGTATCATGGCAGTTCGGCAAGGCTGATTTCCGGGACAGGACACCAAGGAGGGTCTGACAGGATATGAACGCGATCGACAAACGCATCCAGGCGTTGAAGCAGTTGCAACCCGACCTGACGGCGCAGCCGGATCTGGAACAATTTTGGGAGAAGGTCGACCGGGAAGCGGGCAGCGAGGTTCGGTATACGCGGGAGGAAATCAAATCCCCTTTTCCGAACGCGCCCGTGTACAAGATCATTTATGACGGAGCGGCGAACACGCCGATTCATGCGTGGTTTATGCTGCCGCCGAACGCGTCGGCCGACGAAAAACAGCCTTGCATCGTCTTTTTCCACGGATATACCGGCTCGAAAGGGTACCCCGAAGATCATGCGGCATGGACGATGATGGGTTACGCGGTGCTGGCGATCGACGTTCGCGGACAGGGCGGCGAGACGGGCAACGCGCTCGCTCAGGAAACCGGCATGACGAAGGGCTGGATTACGCAAGGCATTCTCGATCCCGAGACATGCTATTACCGGGCGATCTCCATCGACGCTCTGCGTGCCGTCCGCCTGGCGTTGCAGCTGCCGGAGATCGACGAGCGCCGCGTCTTTGTCGTCGGCGTCAGCCAAGGAGGCGGTCTCGCCCTGGTCGCGTCGGCAATAGAGCCGCGGATTCGGGCGGCGGTCGCGCACGTTCCGAATATGTGCCACATCGATTACGGCATTTTGTATTCGACCGGATCGCTGACGGAAGCGGCGGAGTACGTAACCCGATTCCCGGAACGATACGAGGCCGTCCTTCGCACGCTAAGCTATTTCGACGTGATGAATCTCGCGCACCGGATTACGATTCCCTGCCGGGTCACGGCCGGGCTGAAGGATCTCGTCTGTATGCCGGAGACGATCTTCGCCGCTTACAATCGGATCGCGTCCAAGGATAAAGAGATCGAAGCCTATCCGTTTATGGGCCACTCCACGCCTCCGGGGTACCGGGAGGCGGCGTGCCGTTTTTTCGCGGGATTGTCCTGACGGGGACTTCATTCACGCCATATACATAGATGCGGATAAAGACGCCCGGCCCCTTCAGGCTCGGGCAGGCAATCCGCAGAGGGGGTCTGGATAGCGCGATGGAAAAAAGCGCGGGGTTCTCACAAACGGCCAATCGAGCGGCGAAACGGCAAGAGGGCCGACTCGGATGGCGCGCGGCGCTGGCGAAAACGTCTGTTGCCGTATTCGCGGCGATGCTGGCGCTGGCCGGCTGTACGAGCGTTGCGGAGCCGGACAGGGGGCATGCGGTCGGAACGGAAGGCTCCGCTGCCCCCCTGCCGTCCGCCGAAGCCGGTGCATCCAGCCAGACGGCCAAGCCAACGGCGTCTCCGTCGCCGCTCCCGCCCGCCGAGACGCGGGTATCGCTGGCGGCGGTCGGCGACGTGCTGATTCACGGTTCGATTTATCGGGACGCGCTGCGGCGGGGCGGAGGCGGTTCCTACGACTTCAAACCCATGTTCGCGGAAGTGGCTTCGATGCTCGAAGAACCCGACGTGACGTTCGCCAACTCCGAGAGCATCATCGGGGGAACCGCGCTCGGGCTGTCGGATTATCCGCGTTTCAACAGCCCGCACGAAGTCGGGGACGCGCTGAAGGCGGCCGGCGTCGATATCGTGTCGACCGCGAACAACCACACGATGGACAGAGGCGAAGCCGCCGTGTTGTCCGCGCTCGAATATTGGGACAAAATAGGCGTATGCGCGGCGGGTTCGGCGGCCGAAGCGGGGGGACGCAGTTCCTGCACGCTGGAGCGCCGCGGCATGACGATGACGTTCCTGGCTTATACCTACGGAACGAACGGGATTGCGGTGCCGGCGGGCAAGGAGCATCTGGTCAACCTGATCGACCGGGACCGGATCTCCTCGGACATCCGGGCTGCCCGGAGCAAGGCCGATGCGGTGATCGTCAGCCTGCACTTCGGCAACGAGTACCAGACGATGCCGAATGAAGAGCAGAAGTCGCTGGCCAAGCTCGCCGTCGATTCGGGCGCGCATGTCGTGCTGGGGCACCACGCGCATGTGCTCCAGCCAACCGAGTGGCTGCCTACTCCAGACGGGGGGCAGGCGCTGGTCGTCTATTCGCTGGGCAACTTCCTGGCGGCCCAGGAAGCGGCGAAGTTCGAGCGCCGCCTCGGCGGCATTCTGAGTCTCGAGCTGGTCCGGCGCTTGGGGCCCGACGGGCGTTTGACCGTCACGGTCGAGAAGCCGAGGTTCGTGCCGACCTATATCGAGTTTTCCGCGTGGAAAAACTTTCGGATCGTGCCGTTCACGAAGGAGACGAAGCTCGAAGGCGGGATTTCGGCCGCGGCCAAATACGAGGAGTACCGCAAGCACATGACGCAGTGGATGCCGGAGCTGGCCTACGGCCTCCCCGAGCGATAGCCGCAAGCGGAGGGAAGCGTTTCGCCGGCGCTTCCCTTGACAGCCTCGGGGAATCGGAGTAAAATTTACAGAATCCTGATATTTAAACGTTTAAACAACTTACGGAGATTTGCCGATATGTCAAAACCGAAGTCGATTACGATCGTAGACGTTGCGCGCGAAGCGGGCGTCTCGACGGCAACCGTATCCAATGTGCTGAACCGGCGCAACGTGCCGCTGTCGGAGGATATTATCCGCCGGGTGGAAGCGGCCGCCGACCGGCTCGGCTACCGCCGCAACGCGATGGCCGCATCCTTGAGCCGCCAGCGCACGAATGAGCTGGGACTGCTGCTGCCGTCCTTCGGCGGCTATTTCGGCGGATTTGCGGAAGCTTGCGAACGGGAAGCGCACGAACGCGGGTATCACTTGTCCGTATTCTCCGGCTCGAACGACCCCGAACTGGAGCGTAGGCATCTGGACCGACTGCTGCAGCGCCGGGTAGACGGGCTTATCTGTCACGGTCTGGCGATGTCGCCCGAGGCGACGAGGGAGATCGTGCGGGACGGCACGCCGATGGTGCTGTTTAACGCCTGGAGCTGGCCCGAGGATATCGCGGTCGGGACTGTCAATCTCGACTTCAAGTCGGGCGTCGAGGAGGCAGTGCACCGTTTGTACGAGCGCGGCTGCCGGAGCATTTTTTATGTCGGCCAACACAAGCCCAACACCAGCGATCCGCCCCGGTACGAAGGATTTCTGCAGGGTATCGCCGGATTGCCCGGGCCCGTGACGCACGCGTACGTCCGAGCTGACGCCAGCGATTTTCGCGTCACGGTCGGCCGGCTTTTGCAACTGGCCGGGGACAGCCGTCCGTTCGGCATTATCTGCTTCGACGATTTGCTTGCGTTTGCGATGATGTACGCGGGCATCGCCAGCGGCCTGCGCGTCCCGGAGCAGATGATGGTGGTCGGCATGAACAACCACTATATGACCCGGTACAGCCACCCGACGATCACAAGCATGGATATTCCGTACAAAGACCAGGCGGAGCTGACCGTCCGCTGGCTCATCTCGGCGATCGACGACAAACCGGACGAATGGGTGCTGGAGCGCTCGGGAGGCCGTTCGAGAGTCGATATTCCCGTGAAGCTGCTGATGCGTGGTTCCACCGGCGATTCGTAAAGCTTTATCCGTTTCAACCGCCCCAGGTGTGAGGATGACGCCGCCCGGGGCGGTTTCTATTTTGCGTCCGCCACTCCCGACAACCACCAGCGAAACTTGGGACAAATACGGGATGAATCCGGCATGATATAATCCGAAAAATGAATGCGCTTTCTTCATCTTGAGAAAACGGTTCCAAGAAAATCTTGAAAGGGGAACACCTTATGGTTCGCAATCGCCCGCTGCGAAAATGGCTTTCGGCGCTGCTGTCGGCGGCCTTGTTGGGGGGAGGGCTGCTGGCGCCGGCTCCGGGGCCCGTCGCGAATGCCGCGGCGTCCGTGCCGCTGCCGTATTTCGGCGAACCCGCCGATCTGGGCTCGCCGATCCAGACGACGCAGACGATCGATGCCGCCTATGGCATGGAGAACGGCGCCAACGTGGTTTATACGACCGTCTCCGGCAGCGCTTCGTCGGGAGAGCCCGCCACGTTTAACGTCGTCGATATCGACAACCAGAAACTGCTGGGCTCGTACCCGCTGGAGGGCACATCGCAGGTATGGACTCACGTCGTGACTCCCGATGGGCGCGTATTTATCGGCGGCTCGAAAAATTTGTTCGTCTATTCGCCCGCAACCCGGACCGTAACGAAACTCGGAACGCCGATCCCCGGCACCGAGTCAATCTGGGCCCTGACGACGGACGAAGCCGGCAACGTCTACGGCGGCATCTACTCCGCTTCCGTCGGAGGACGCGTCTTTCGCGTCGATGCGGCGACCCATGCGATCACGGATCTGCTGGGCGACCGCGTGGACAACGGCCAGGCGCCGGGTGACGACGGTATCGCGGAAAACTACATCCGCTCGATCGCCTATTATAACGGCTACGTCTATGCGGGCACCGGGTCCACCAACGGCCGGGTCTGGAAGATCGATCCCGTCGCGAAGACATCGACGCAACTGCAAATGCCTGGGCCGAAGGACGATCCGATCTACGGCGGGCACTACGACAAATTGGGCTTCGTCTACGGCCTGACAGTGGTCGGCAATAAACTGTTCGCGTTTTTCAACGGGTCCAGCACGCTGCATGTGTACGACATGGATCAAGAGCGTTGGATGGACAAAGCGATCTCGAATCTGAGGGGATTGCAGGCGGTGACGCCGGCTTACAACGGTAAAGTTTATACGAGCAAAAAAGACAAGAAGCTGTGGGAGATCGATGTGGAGACGCTGGAAGAGCGTCCGGTCATGGATTTCGACGCCAATATCCGCAGCAGCGCTTGGTTGACGGTGAAAAACCAGACCGATTTCGCCGAGAAGGCGTTGGTCAGCATTTCCTTCGACGGCAAGGTTGTGCTGTACGATCCAGCCAACGGCCGAAGCCGCGCCTTGCCCAAGCTGGTCAACGGTCTGCCGAACAACATTCAGGCGCTGGAGGCAGGGCCCGACGGCAAGCTCTATATGAGCAGCTATCTCGGCACGCTGGGCGCCCAATACGACCCGGTGACGGGGACATTCGCGAATTTCCCGCTCGCGCAGGCGGAAGGTCTCGGTTTCGTCGGGGATACGATGTACTTCGGGCTGTATCCGAAGGCCGAGATATACGCCTGGGATATGAAAACGCCGTTGCCCGTCGAGACAGGACCGGTCCATCTGTTCTCGCTTCCCGAACAAGCGATGCAGGACCGGCCGTTCGTGGTGACGGAGGGGGACGGCAAGCTGCTGCTGGGTACGATTCCGAAAACGTCCGAGCATGGCGGCGCGCTGTCGATCTACGATCCGAAGGCGTCTGTGGAGACCGGTTCGCCGGTGCTGGAGGTGCACCGGAACGTCGTGCAAAATCAAAGCATCGTCGGACTCCTGTATAAAGACGGGCTGATCTACGGATCGACTTCGATTCACGGCGGTCTCGGCATGGAGCCGGTCGAGACGACGGCGAAGCTGTTCGTCTGGGACCCGGTCGGCCGCAAGAAGCTGTACGAATGGACGCCCGAGCTGCCGGGCTTCAGCGGCTCCCGGGGCATGATCAGCGGTTTGACGCTGGGCCCGGACGGTTTGATCTGGGCGGCCTTGAACGGCGGCGTGTTCGCGTTCGATCCGAAGACGCGCGAGGTCGTGAAGTCGCGCAATATATACCCGGAGGTGACGAACTACGGCAGATGGCGTCCCGTTCACCAGCGATGGGGGAGCGACGGCCTGCTGTATTCGGATCTTGGGGAAAAGCTGACGGTCATCGATCCGGTTACGCTAGAGTGGCGGAAAATTGCGGACGGCGTGTCCTTGTTCACGCTCGACCGGGATAACCGCATCTTTGTCGGGAAAGGCACGCGGCTGTTCCGCTATACGCCGGAACCGCCGCCCGCGCTGTCGATCTCGCTGTCGGGGCCCGGTGCGATCGAAGTCGGGGAGGCTACGACGTTCAGCGTCTACGCGTGGCTGAATGGCAAGTACGAAGATGTGACCGCGCAAGCGTCGATCGTGCCGTCCCAGCCGTCGCTGGTGTCGATCGAAGGCGGCAGGATCACCGCTCTGGGAGCAGGGACGCTTACGATCGAGGCGAGGTACGGCGACGCCGTCTCCGCTCCGGTTGCGCTGACGATTACGGAGCCGCAGCCTGTCAAATCGTACCTGACGGTGAAAAACGGCAGCTTCGAAGAACCGGTCGGGCCGGACGGAACGACGCTGGGTTGGTCCTTGTACAAACCGACTCCGGATTTCACTCTGGTGGACAATGTGTACGCATCGATCGTCCGGTCTTCCGAACAGAAGCATTCCGGCGATTACAGCCTGAAGATTACGGATGCCAGCACATCGGCGACGGTCGGCTTGGAATCGGAACTCATCCCGGTGTTGCCGAACCGCGAATACGTGATGAACGCGCAGATGTTCCTGGGCGCACCGGCGATCAATCCGGCGACGGGCAAGCCATTCAGCAGCAGCCGCTCATCCATGAACGTGCGGTATTTCGACGCACAGGGTAAAGAGATCGCGGGTTCAACAAAAAGTGTGAACTTGGAGGCTCCGCAGCGCCAATGGGCCCCTGTCGAAATCGCCACGAAAGCTCCGGCCAACGCGGCGTATTTGCGAATTACGGCCTTATGTTCTTACGCGTGGGTAACGACCGCTTATTACGATTCCGTCACGCTGCATACGCTGGCGTACCCGCACGAACTGCCGAACGTCACCTATGAAGGTCCAGCTTCGCTTGACGTGCCCGAGGGCGGAACGGTCGAGTGGCAGGTGAAGGCAGCCGCCGGAGCGGAGATCCGTATCATGGCCGGTGGCGAAGCCGTCGCGGTTGCCACAGGCGCTGGGGATCAACCGGTGACGGTGAGCATTCCGGCTCCGAGTGCGGGGTCGTACGCCTATTCGATGAGCGCAACGATTCCCGGAATCGGCACGAGCGAGAGCGTTCCCGGACCGACGGTAACCGTGCACCCGTACAGCGGCATCGCTGCGGCTCGGCCGGTTGTCGAGATGAGGGTGGGCGAGACCTACGAGGCCGTGACGGAGGCGGTATACGGCCCCGTCAAAATCGACGTGACGCCGTATGCGGCGCTTCAAGCCGAGACAGACGGGATTGTGCGGATCGCGGGAAGCACCCTCTATGCGCAAGCCGCGGGATCGACGGTGGTTCGGGCGTCGTACGGGTCGGAGCAAACGTCGTTTACGGTGATCGTGCGCGACAATGCGTCTTCGCCGACGCCGACACCGACACCAACGCCGACACCGACACCAACGCCGACGCCGACACCGGACCCGACTCCTGCGTCGTCGCCAACGCCGGCGCCCGCATCCACACCGGAAGCTTCACCGCCCCCAACACCTGCTTCGCAACGGGTGGATCTCGATGAGGAACAGCTCGCACCGAGGAACGGCAGCACCCGGGTGGAACTTCCAGAAGGCGTCAGCGAAGTGACGCTTCCCCTTCATGCGCCGGAACTGCTCAGCGACGGCGTCTTGAAGATTGCGGCTTCCGACGGCGTCACGGTCGGGTTGTCAGCCGATCTGCTGCGTGAGGTGTTAACGCAATGGGGCGATGCGGCCGACAAGAATGGACGCATCGTGCTGACCGTCAAACCGGTCGAACCGGCTGCTGCGCAGCGCAGGTTTGACGAGTCGGCGCACAGCGAGGGAGCCGATCTGCTGCCGGCCGGACCGCTAGTCAACATATCGCTCGCTCTTGAGCTGCGGGCGGGCGGCCGGATCGAAGCGAGCCGGTTCGATAAGCCGCTGCGTCTCGAGTTTCCGATTCCGGCCGGAAACCGGTCCCGGACGCTGGGCATTTACTACGTCGCCGCGGACGGATCGCTGGAGTATGTCGGGGGAACCCGAGAGGGCGGCGTGATCTATGCGGAGCTGTCCCATCTGAGCGAATACGCGTTGATCGACTACCGGAAGCCGTACTCCGATCTGGCTCCGGAGCATTGGGCTTACGAGGCCGTTCAGGTGCTGTCGGCCCGTCAGATCGTGAACGGCGCGGCGCCATCCCGCTTCGAGCCGGAGGCCGGTCTGACGCGAGCTCAGTTCGCGGCCATGCTGGTTCGCGCGCTCGGCATCCGGCCATCGCCGGATGGAGCGACATCGGCTTACGCGGATGTCGACGCAGGCGCATGGTACGCCGATGCCGTCGCTGCCGCGACGCAGGCCGGCATCGTCGACGGCGTTGCCGACGGTCGATTCGCTCCGGATGCGGCCGTCACACGCGAGCAGATGGCGGCGATGCTGATCCGCGCCGCGGGCGTGGCAGGCCTGCTCGCCCCCGAAGCCGAAGCCGTGCCGTTCGATTATGCCGATGCGGATGACATCAGCGGTTGGGCGGCGGAAGCCGTCCGGCTCGCGTCCACCATGGGCTGGATGGAAGGCAAAGAAGGCGGACGCTTCGACCCGTTGTCGGGAGCGACCCGCGCGGAGAGCGCCCAACTGCTGTTTAACGCACTCGCCGATTGAGACCGTAAACCCCAGAGGTTCCTAAAATAGGGTCTCTGGGGTTTTTATAATTTTCAAAAGTCGAAGCAGCAATCATCAGATTTTGATCATAGGGGCAAGATTCGGTAACCGATTTACGAAGAAGCCATTAAGAACGCCTTCGATGCCATTGCAGGAGCGGCTGATGGGGAAGGAGGCAGCGGAATCCAAAGGACGGTCTACTATTTGGATGAAAAGCAAAGAAATCCGGCGTCAACATATAACCCAAAGCTGCAACTCTTCCCAAAATGTTAATCCTGGGACATTCGCGCGGCACCCTGATCCAGCAGCCGGAACTTGCCGTTGCAGAACACAACGCGACTAATTCGTGTTGTGTTTTTTTGTTGGCGAGGCACTTTTCTCCAGGGAGTCCCAAGCATATCCCGACAACCGCCAGCGAAGCTCCGGACAAATACGGGAAAGCCCCTTCGTGATACAATCCGGGCAAATCAAGAGGGGGGAGCACCATTGAACGAGTCTCATAACCGTCTTTCGCCCGAACCTCAGAGCGTCAGCGGCTTGCCCCGCTTCGGGCCGCCGACGCCGCTCGGCCATCCGGTGACGACCGCGCAGACGGTCAGCGCGGCTTACGGCGTGGAGGACGGCGCCAACGTCGTATACACGACCGTATCCGGCAGCGCTTCGTCCGGCAACTGCGCGAGGTTTAACGTGATCGATATCGACAACGGGAAGCGGCTGGGGTCGTATCCGCTTGAGGCGACCTCCTACGTGCCGGTCCATCACCGCACGGCCGACGGCCGCGTATGGATCGGCGGGGCCGGGAATTTATTCGTCTATTCGCCTGCATCCAAGACCGTGACGAACCTGGGCTCGCCGATCCCCGGCACGCAGTCGATCTGGGCGCTGACGAGCGACGAGTCCGGCAATGTCTACGGCGGCATTTATTCCTCGACGGTCGGCGGGCGCGTCTTCCGCGTAGACGCGGAGACGCTGGAGATGGCCGACTTGCTGGGCGGACGCGTCGACGACGGGACGGACCCGGACGACGACGGCATCGCGGAGGACTACGTCCGGTCGATCGCGTATTACGGCGGCCGCCTGTACGCGGGAACCGGCACGACGAACGGGCGCGTCTGGATCATCGACCCGGTCACGAAGGAGAAGCGGCGGATCGAGATGCCGGGCTTACCCGACGACGCCATCTATGCGGGGAAATATGATCGGCTCGGAGCGGTATACGGATTGACCGTCGTGGGAAACAAGCTGTTTGCGTTTTTCAATGGGTCGTTTACGGTTCATGTCTACGACTTGAACAAACGGCAGTGGATGGACAAAGCGATCGCGAACGTGCGCGGGTTTCTCGCCGTGACGCCCGAGCGCGGCGGCAAAGTGTATACGAGCAAGCAGGACAAGCTGCTGTGGGAAATCGACGTCGAGACGCTGGAGGAACGCCCGGCGATGCCGTTCGACGACTCGATCCGCGAGACGGCCTGGATCGAAGTGCGCAATCAGCCGGATTGGCCGGGCGCGTCGATGGTGACGATATCGATCGACGGCAGGGTGATGCTCTACGATCCCGCGAATGGCCGCCGCAAGGCGCTGGGCCGGCTCGTGGAGGGCCAGCCCAACCCGATCCAGTCGCTTGAGACGGGCCCGGACGGCAAGCTGTATATGAGTTGTTACCTGGGCATTCTCGGGGCGCAATACGATCCCAAGACGGAGACGTTCACGACATTCCCTCTCGGCCAGGCGGAAGGGATCGGTTTTGTCGGCGATACCGCTTATTTCGGCGTGTACCCGAAGGCGGAGATCTGCGCCTGGGACATGCGGACGCCGCTTCCGGCCGCCAGCGGTCCGGAGGAGATCTTCAAGCTGAACGAGGAGCAGGACCGCCCGTTTGTCGTGACGGAAGGGGGCGGCAAGCTGCTGATCGGCTCGATCCCGGGGTATTCCGCGCACGGCGGAGCGCTGGCCGTATACGACCCGCAAGCGTCCGCGGACAGAGGGGAGCCGGTTCTGGAAGTGCACCGCCACGTCGTGAACAACCAGAGCGTCGCCGGGCTCCTGTGGAGGAACGGGCTCGTGTACGGCTCGACGTCGATCCACGGCGGACTCGGCTCGAAACCCGCCGCCAAGGAAGCGAAACTGTTCGTGTGGGACCCGGCAACCCGGAAGACGATCCATGTCTGGACGCCGGAGCTGGACTTTGGCGGGGCCCGAGAGATGATCAGCGGACTGACGGAGGGGCCGGACGGGCTGATCTGGGCGGCGCTGAACGGCGGCGTGTTCGCCTTCGATCCCGACACGCGGCAGGTGGTCAAGGCCAAGGAGCTGTACCCGGAGACCGGCGCCTACGGCCGGTGGCGCCCGGTGCACCAGCGATGGGGCGCGGACGGGCTTCTCTATTCCGATCTGGGCGGCAAGCTGACCGTTATCGACCCGCAATCGCTGGACCACCGGAAGATCGCCGACAACGTCCAACTGTTCGCCCTGGACCGCCGTAACCGTGTCTACGCCGCTAGCGGTTCCCGGCTTTGGCGGTATGACGCCGAATAAGCCCCCGGCTGCAACCGTCTGCCGAAACCATAACATTTTCTTGATAATCGTAAGATTGTCGGATTTGCCCGAACCCGCGATTGCCGGACAATAATCATATAGCCCGATAGAACGAAGCCGTCGGACAAACCCAAATTTACGACATCGGAAAGGAAGGCGCTTGCATGAAACACGACAACGCGGCGGGAGCCGTTGCAAGGACCGCAGCCCCCGGGGCGAAAGCGGGCGGATCGAGCGCGTTGAAGAAGATCCGCAGGGACTATGACTTATATTTGATGCTGGTACCCGGCATCATCTTTTTGCTGGTGTTCAAGTATACGCCCATGTACGGCTTGATCATCGCGTTTCAGGACTTCAGCATTTTCCGCGGGATTTCCGGCAGCGAGTGGGTCGGACTCAAGCATTTCGAGAAGCTCGTCCACAACGATCAATTTTTGCAGGTGCTGACGAACACTGTCTTGATCAGCCTCTATAAGCTGATCTTTCTGTTCCCCGCGCCGATCGTGCTGGCGATCCTGATGAACGAGCTTCGCGTCATGGTGTTCAAACGGACGGTTCAATCGATCGTTTATTTGCCGCACTTCATCTCCTGGGTTATCGTCGGCGGCCTGTTCGTCAATATCCTGTCGGTGAACGGCGGCATCGTCAACACGATTCTCGGCAAGTTCGGGATCGGGCCGATTCCGTTTTTCCTGGACCAGGGCATCTTCCGTTCCCTGATCGTGTTCACCGAAGGCTGGAAAGAAATCGGCTGGGGGACGATCGTCTACCTGGCGGCGATTACGTCCATCGACCCGCAACTGTATGAAGCGGCCCGCATGGACGGCGCCAACCGGTTCAGGCAGATGCTTCACGTCACGCTGCCGGGTATGGCGTCCACGATCGTGCTGATGCTGATCCTGCGTCTGGGCCATATGCTGGAGGCGGGAACGGAGCAGATTCTCGTGCTGTACAACCCCGTCGTCTACAACGTCGCGGATGTCATCGGCACGTACGTGTACCGGATCGGTCTCGGCGCATCCGACTACAGCTTCTCGACCGCGGTCGGCCTGTTCGAATCGGTTGTCGGCTTCGCGCTGGTCGTATCGGGCAACGCTTTTTGCAAAAAATTCCTCGGAAGGAGCATCTGGTAATGGCGCAAACGACTACTGCAGGATCGAACCGGCCGGCGCAGCCAACCAAAGCTCGTCCGCAAGCGCCGCGGCGGATCAAGGAATCGTTCGGCGAGCGTCTGTTCTCCGCGGCAAACTACGTGTTTTTCGTCCTGTTGGGAGCGGCGACGCTGTTTCCGTTCCTCAACGTAATCGCGAAGTCGTTCAGCGGCGAGGCGGCGGTCGTCTCGGGAATCGTAACCGTATACCCGATCGATTTCCAGATCGGCACCTACAAGCTCGTGCTGGGCAACAGCCAATTTATCAATTCGTTTAAGGTCACGATTCTGGTGACCGTCGTCGGTACGCTGTCCAGCTTGCTGCTTACCGTGTTAAGCGCCTATCCGCTCTCCAAGCCGGATTTGTTCGCGCGGAAGTCGCTGCTGCTGCTGTTTGTTTTCACGATGCTGTTTAACGGCGGCATCATCCCGACCTATCTGCTGATGCAAAATCTCGGACTCGTCAACACGTTTTACTCGTTGTTTATTACCGGGTTGATCAGCGTGTTCAACATGCTGATCGTCAAAAACTACTTCGAGAGCCTGCCGGAAAGCCTGGAGGAATCGGCCAAGCTCGACGGGGCTTCCAACTTGAGAGTCCTGTTCAGCATCGTATTACCCTTGTCCTTGCCGGTTCTGGCGACGATCGGGTTGTTCTACGCGGTCACCTTGTGGAACGGCTATTTCAACGGGATGATCTATATCACGGACCCCGAGCTCAAGCCGCTGCAGTTGTACCTGAAAGAGCTGGTCGCGTCCACCAACGACGTTATGAAAATGTCGGGCATGATCGACGTCAACAGCGATCTGAACCAGACGCCGGAAGCGGTTCAGGCGGCCTCGATCGTGACGGCGACGGTGCCGATTCTGTGCGTCTATCCGTTCCTGCAAAAATATTTTGTCAAAGGCGTACTTGTCGGATCGGTCAAAGGATAATATCATGACGAAATAACGATCCCCGCAACTTTGGACAACAAACGAAGCGCGTGGCGACAAATACCGCTCCTGTTCGGCATGCTAAAGTGATTACGAAGCCATCATTCACATAGGGGGAAATCGACAATGAAGAAAACGGTATCAACGTTGACTGCTCTGGCTCTTACGGCATCGGTGCTGGCCGCTTGCGGCTCGGGCGATTCCGATGGCGGCGCATCCGCCAGCGCATCGCCTTCCGGGGCTCCCGCCGCGTCCGAAGGGCCCAAGCCCGAGCTTCGCCAATTGGGCTTCGCCCGGAACTTCGACGTCAACGCCGATCCGGTCGCCAAGCTCCTGGAGGAGAAAACCGGTTACAAGGTCAAATACGAGGCGCTCCCGCTTGAGAATACGGACGACAAGCTTAATCTGCTGATGGCGAACAAAGAACCGATCGACATCCTGAAGCTGAGCGGTTCCCAATACAACCGTCTGGCCGCCCAAGGCGCGCTTGAGCCGCTGGACGACCTCCTGCAAAAATACGGCAAAACGCTGCTGGCTGTCAACGAGCCGGAAACGTTCGAAAACGCCAAAGTCGACGGCAAAATCTACGGCATTCCGGAGAAGCATCCGCGCGGCTTCGTCGGCAGCTCCCTGGCGATCCGCCAAGAATTGCTCGACGAGCTGGGCTTGCAGGTGCCGACGACGATCGACGAATTCTATAACCTGCTGAAAGCGATCAAGGAGAAAAAAGGAATTATCCCGTTCTCCGGCTTTGAAAGCATGGTTCACGAGATTTCCGGCGCTTTCGGAGTCGTGACCTCCTTCGAGGAATCGAACGGCAAGCTGATTCACCGTCTGGAAGACCCGGGCATGAAAGAATATCTGGCCTTTATGAACAAGCTGTACAAGGAAGGGCTGCTCGATCCGGAATGGCCGGTCAACAAGGCGGCGACGGTTCAGCAAAAATTCACGACCGGCAAAGTCGGCGTCATCACGTACGGCTGGGGAAGCGCTCCGGCCACGCAGGCGGCGCTTGAGAAAAATATGCCGGGCTCCAAGATCACGTTGATCCACTCGCTTAAAGGCAAGGACGGCCAGCGCGCCAACTGGAAGCAAGGCGGCGGCGTAAGCTGGTACATCGCGATTCCGAAGTCTTCCAAAAACAAAGAAGAAGCCATGAAATACTTGGATCTCAAGGTGCAGCCGGAGCTGTTCAAAGATATGTCCATCGGTCAGGAAGGCGTCACCTACAAGGTCGAAAACGGCAAAATGGTGCCGATCCTGCCGGCGTTTAACGAGCTGCGCGGCAACTCCGACTGGTATATGACGAGCTCCGACGTCAAAGCGTATGCCGAATATTGGCTGCTCCGCCTGCGCAAGGACCCCGTCATGAACAAGGTGTTCGAAGAGATTCAAGCCAACGAGCCGAACGTCGTCAGCGATCCGACGCTGCTGGCGCCGCCGCTGGCCGTGGTCGGCAACAATCTGCAGAAGCTGAACAAGCTGGAGAGCGACTACATCATCAAGGTTTTTGCGGGCGCCGAAGATTTGTCCGGCTACGACCAATTCGTCGCGCAGTGGAAATCCCAAGGCGGTTCGGACGTATTGGCGGCTTACAACGAATGGTACGCAAAATCGAAAAAATAATTGCCTGAGGGCCACCCCTTCGCTTCACCCGGAAAATATCTCCGGAGTGCAAGCGAAGGGGATTTTTGCTACCATGAAAATAGACTTCATAGAATCGGCGGGAGGGACTTAACTTGATACGGGTCATGCTGGTGGACGACGAGGAGATGACAAGAGACGGCCTCAAGGAATACGTATCTTGGGCGGAACTGGGCATGGAGGTAGTCGGGACGGCGGAGGACGGCAAGCAGGCGCTTGAGCGGTTCGCGGAGCTTCGTCCCGATTTGCTTCTGTGCGACGTGAGGATGCCGCATATGGACGGGCTGGAGCTGGCCAGACGGCTCAAGGAGCAGGGGCCGGATTGCAAAATTATTTTCCTGAGCGGTTATTCGGACGTCGAGTATTTGAAGTCCGCCATCAAGCTGCAGGCGGTCGATTACGTGGAGAAGCCGGTTCAACTGCCGGAGCTGGAAGAGCTGCTGGCCCGCACGGGGGACGAGATTCGCCGCTTGCAGGCGGAGAAGAAGGACGCGGAACGGCTGAAGGATTCGTGGGACCGCAGCGAGCCGGAGATGTCGAGCCGCCTCATGCGGCGGCTGCTGGCGCTGAACGGACCTTCCGACCCGGAGTGGCCTTCGGTGCGCGACCAACTGGAGCTGCTGCATCCCCGTATGCCGCGGGACGGGATCTGGATCTGCGCCGCATTCGCGTTCGCGGACACGGCGGACCGGGACCGCTGGCGCGACGAAGCGGCGGCGGCCGCGGAAGGGCAAGGCTTGTCCGTCTTCACTGCGATCGTCGACGGCACCGGCGTCGCATGCGCCGCGCTCGATTCCGAGCGGCATCTGGAGCCGGCGGCGCTCTGGCTGAACAAGCTGGTCGGCCGGGGCGCGGGAGCGGGCAGCGCTCCGAAACGGGCGGCCGGCGTCGGCGATCCGGCGGGCCACCCGTCCCAGATCGGGGAATCCTTCGCTCAGGCGATGAGAGCGCTTCAATATCGCTTTTACCGCGGCTGGCAGTCGGTGCTCTGGTCCCGTGAGCTTTCCTTCCAGGATAAGGCCGACCGTCTGCTGTTCGACAAAAACCATTTTATCGCGTTCGAGGAAGCGCTGCGCCGGCAGGAGTTCCGCGAGGCGGAGGAACGGCTCGACCAGGCGGTCAACGAGCTGCTGCTGTACCCGTCTCCGGATATCGACGCCGTGCGGAAGAAGCTGTTCCGGTGGTACATCTCCATGACCAAGGTGTACCCGGAAGCGATGTGGGAGTTTGAAAACGACGAGCTGTGGTCGCAGGTGTTCGTGTCCGGCGAGCTGTACACGATCCGCCAATTCATGGCCCGCCGCTTGCAGATTATCCGCGAAGGGATGCAAGGCGTCTCGCCCGGGGACAAATCCGTGATCCGCGAGGTGATCCGGTACGTGCAGCAGCGGTATGCGGAGGACATCTCGATCAGCTCGATCGCGGGACACGTCTACTTGACCCCCACGTATCTGTGTCTGCTGTTCAAGAAAGAACGCGGCATGTCCATTCATGATTTCATTACGCAGACGCGCGTGGACAAAGCGAAGCAGCTTCTTCGCGACCGCAGCCTGAAGCTGTACGAGATCGCCAACCGGGTCGGGTACCAGGACGCCAATTATTTCTCCAAGGTATTCCGCAAGATCACCGGCGAAAATCCTTCGGAATACCGGGACAGGATGGAGGAGCCGTTTATATGACGCCGCTCGAACGGCTCGTTCGGTTTTTCGGCAATATGCGCATCAGCCGCAAGCTGCTGATCTCGTTTTTGTCCATGATTTTGCTGCCCGGTCTGACGATCGCGATGATCGCCTACCAGAAATCGTCGGCGATGGTCGAGAGGCGGGTCGTGGAGTCGACGCGGCAGTCGTTCGAGCAGGCCAATACGTTTATCGCCTACAAGCTGAACAATGTGAAGGACGTGTCCAGCATCCTGTTTCTGAACGGGCAGCTTAACGAGATCCTGCGGAAGCGGGCGCCGAATTATCCGCTGGGCGAGCAGATTGACGATTACCAGCGGATGACGGAAATTTTGCGCTCCGTGCAGAGCCGGGAAGTGTACAGCATCCGCCTGTATGTCGCCAATCAAGGCATCTATTCGCGGGAAAGCATCTCCATCCTCGATATGCGGGAGATCGAGAACGCCGAATGGTACCGGCAGATGATGGATAACCAGCAGAGCATCTATTGCCGGCCGACTTACGAGTACAACTACATGGACTCGCGGAGCGTGCAGAGCATCATCTCTTGCGTGAGGCCGCTCGCGATGGACGACTATACGGGCAAGCCGGCCGGGGTCTTGTCGATCGACATCCTCGAGAAAAGCATCAGCGAGATCATCGAGCGGACCAACATCACCCGAAGCGGCCAGGTTTTTCTGATCGACGAGGACGATCGGGTCATCTCGGCTATGGACAAAAGCCTGATCGGCAAGCCGCTGGAAGGTTACGGCGATCTGCGGCGCATCCGCGGGGTAATGTCCGGGACGTACTCCGCCGCGGTCGAAGGCGGCGAGTCCATCTTCATCTACAAGAGCGTCGAAGGCACCAACTGGCGGCTGCTTGCGGTCATTCCGGAGACGGAAGTGATCGGCGAGAGCAGAAAGCTGGCCCGCGACCTGATGCTGGTCGTCGGAAGCGTGCTGGTGCTGTCCGTGCTGACCGCCATCGGCGTCTCGGGGGGCATCACGCGCCGCATCCGCCAACTGATCCAGCACATGGGCAATATCGAAGCGGAACGGTGGGACACGCGGCTGCGGATCGACAGCACCGACGAGATCGGCCTGCTGCAGCGCCATTTCAACCGGATGAGCGAAAATATCCGAACGCTGATCCAGGAGAAATACAAGGCCGAAGTCGCCAAGAAAAACGCGGAGCTGCAGGCGCTTCAGGCCCAGATCAACCCTCACTTTTTGTACAATACCCTCGAGCTGATTCATTGGATGGCCATGAAGCATAAAGCCGCCGACATCAGCGACGTGGTCGGGCATCTGGCGAAGTTTTTCCGCCTCAGCCTCAGCCGGGGACGCGATGTGATTCCGATCCGCGACGAGATCGAGCATGTGCGCACGTATCTGGAAATCCAAAACCGGCGGTTCTCCGGCAAAATCCGCTACGAGTTCGACGTCGATCCGGCGATTGAGCCGCGTCTGACCGTCAAGCTTATCCTGCAGCCGATCGTCGAGAACGCGATTCTGCACGGCATTCTCGAAAAGCCCGACAAGCAAGGGACGATTGTCGTGACGGCCCGTCCGGACGGCGAGGACATCGTCTTTACGGTGACGGACGACGGCGTCGGCATGTCGCCCGAACGGCTGGAGCGGCTGTCGGCCGACGCGCGAAGCGGTGAAGGCGGCTACGGCATCCGCAACGTGGCGGAGAAGCTGCGCCTGTATTACGGCGACAAATACGGACTCCGTTACGAGAGCGAGCCGGGAGCGTTCACCCGCGTCACGATTCGCATCCGCAGCGCCGACTCCTTGTTTTCCCCTCCTTGAATACGCAAATCAAAACCTTAAGATATTCCCCATTATCGTAAGATCGGACGATACCGCCCTCCCCCGCCCCGGAGCGACAATAGGGGAGGGGGGAGTTCGATGCGGGCATCAGCCGAAGCGCCAAAACCGTTGGCATTCGACCGTTGGTATCTGGATCGCGCCATGACGCTCGGCGCGTTTACGCTGGAGCAGGTTCGGGATTGTTGCATTCGCAAAGGGCGGAACGTCTGGATCGACCGCACGGAAGGCGCTCTGACGCTTCTGTATGCGTTGTCGGGAGAGACGACGCTGTCGGTCGGCGAACGGCAGCTTCCGTTCGCGGCCAGACAATACGCGCTGATGCAGCCGGGCGACCGCTGGAAGCTTGTAAGCGCTGCAGCCGCATCGGCGCGAATCCTCTCGGTTCGGTTCCGGCCTGCGATGCCGGACGGACCATACGGCAGGCTGCTGGCCGCGCGGGGGGAAGCTTCGGCGGAACCGGCGGCCGACGACGGGCGGCTGGAGGATCTGCTGCTCGGACTGGTACGGGAATTGGAAGCGCCCGACGTCCATGCCAGGACGATGGCCGAGAGCTACATGCTGCAGTTGGGCGTCCGCTTGCTGCGGGACAGGACCCGGTCCGGCGCGGCGAACGGGGGCACGTCCGACGCGCGGAAGGCGGGCAAGTCGGAGCTCGTGTACGAGACGATCCGTTATCTGGACGAGAATCTCGAACGAATCCGGGAGCTCGGCGAGCTGGCGGCGGCGATCGGATACAGCTATTCCCACCTGTCCCACGTATTCCGGCTGGAGATGGGCGAGTCGCTCCAATCCTACTGGACCGGGCGGCGTGCGCTTCGGGCGATGAAGCTGCTGCAAACCGGCCGGACAAGCGTCACGCAAATCGCGGAGATGCTGCATTACCAGTCGATACATTCATTCAGCAAGGCGTTCAAGAAAGTTACGGGATTGACGCCGAGCGAATATCAAGAATTGTACGGTCCGCCCTCCGAACATCGGTGGGAAGAGCCGCAAGCAAGAGAAGGGTGGATTTGAATTTCATGTTGACCGTCATGCTGCAAGGCCGAAGAGTGACCGACAGGGTGTTTTCCCCCGCGCAGTTGGAGCGGCTGAAGGCATCGGGCGCGGAGCTGCGCATCAACCCGTCCGACGCCAATCCGACGCCGGAAGAGGCGCTCCGGCTGATCGAAGGGGCGGAGGTGCTGATTACCTCCTGGGGATGCCCGCCGCTTACGGCGGAGCTGCTCGACCGGGCGCCCCGGCTGCGCGCCGTGCTTCACGCGGCGGGCTCCGTCAAGCCGATCGCGACGCCCGAGCTGCGAAGCCGCGGCATCCCGGTGACGTCCGGAGCGGCGATTCTCGGACGGGGCGTCGGCGAGTTCGCGCTTTGCACGACGATGATGTCGCTCAAGAAGATCGCGTTGGTGTCGGAGGCGGCGCGCAGGGAAGGCTGGTGGGCGTTCCGGAGCGATCCGCTGCGCAACTCGATCCGCGAGATGTACGGCTCGACGATCGGCTGCATCGGAGGCGGCAATGCGGGACGGCATTTCCTGAAGCTGCTGCGGTCGTTCTCCGTCACCGCGCTGCTGGCCGATCCGACGTACACGCCGGAGCAGGCTAGGGAGCTGGGCGCCGAGCTGGTGCCGCTCGAGGAATTGCTGCGGCGTTCCGATGTCGTGGTCGTGCTGGCGCCGGAGCTGCCGTCGACGTACCGTATGCTGGACGGCGCCCGCATCGGCCTGATGCGGGATGGCGCGACGCTCATCAACCTGGCGAGAGGCTCGCTGATCGACGAGCAGGCGCTTGCGGAGCATCTGCGCGCCGGACGCATCCACGCCGTGCTCGATGTGCTCGAGCAGGAGCCGCCGGGCGACGGACACCCGCTGCGGGAGCTGCCGAACGTCGTGCTTACGGGGCATATCGCCGGAGCGGTGAACAACGGGCTGCTGGAGATCGGCGAATTCATGGCGGACGAATGGCTGCGGGTCCGGGACGGGGTGCCGCTGGCGGCGGCCGTGCCGCTCGAGCGTCTCGATTGGCTGGCCTGAAGGCGGAGGCTTCACGAGGATAGAGGAGAGTGGGATGGATCATGAAGATCGCGATTGCGGCGCAGAAGCCGCTTGACCGGCTGCCTGTCGAGGGAGCCGACACGATAACGTTCCAGCAGTTGGAGGAAACGGAGCTTGCCCGCTACGAGGCGGTGCTGCTGATCGGAGACGATTCGCTGGACCGCGAGACCGCGCTGTCCCGGGAGCAGTCGGAAGCGCTCTGGCGCTACGTGCGGGGCGGCGGCAAGCTGTACGCGGAACTGATCGCCGCGTTTGACTTCCCGTCTTCCCGCCTGTTCGGATGGAAGCAGGATTTCCCGAAAAGCCGCCGCACGCTGGAGAAGCTCCGCGCGACCGAAGCGGCGGAATCCGGACTGCGCGCGGGCAGCCTGCTGGAGTGGGAAGGGGCGATGGCGTACGGCTTCGCCGTGAATTCGGAGGTTTGGCTGGAGTTCGGCGCTTTCCAGGAGACGTACGCCTCGCCGCCGGGACAAACGACGGTGCGGACGCATCCCGCGCTAACGGTGCGGGAGTTGGGTGAAGGATTGGCCGTATACGCCGCCTTCCCGCTGTTCGGAGGAGCGGATGCCGCGCCGCTGAGGCCCTACGGACGATGGGCGGCGCTGATCGACGCTCTCTCATCGCGGACGGGCATTCCGTTCCGCGTATGGCCCGCGGCGATGGCCCCGTCCGGCGGAGATTCCCCGGAGCAGGCGGTTCGCCGCGCGGCGTCGTGGTTCGTGCGCTCGGGCATGCTGCCGAGAAGCGACGGCAGCCAAGGCGTCTTCGAGAACATCCATTCCGTGACGGGCCGGCTGTCGCCGGATTTGCGGCCGGACTGCCATGCGCATGCGGCCCTGATGTATTATTTGCTCGGCAAGTGGAGCGGGGACGCTTCTTATGAGGAGATCTCGCACGGGCTGCTGCAGTCGTTGTTCGACGGCGGCTACCAGGACATGGACCCCTATTCGGCTTCGTACGGCTTGTTCAAATGGTACCAGTTCCCTGAGGAGAAGCCGGACCAGATGTTCACCGACGACAACTCGTGGGTCTGCCTGGCGCTGCTGTACCTGTACCGACGGACCGGCCGCGAGGAATACCGCAGACGCGGCTTGCTCGTCGCGGAAGCACTTCTGGAGACGCAGCACCCGAACGGTCTCAGGAGCAAAGTGCTGGAAGCGGGCCTGAGGGAGACCGGCCGCGCCCGTGCGGCATCGGAACTGGACGTCAGTTGGAATCCGCATTTCGAGAGCATCGCCCATGCCGCGTTTATTCAGGCGTATCTCGTCACGGGACGGCAGGTGTACCTGGATACGGCCATTCGCGGCACCCTGACGCTGCTGGATCATCCGGAGCGCCTGCAGTTCATGTACAGCCGCACCTCCGGTTTGTCCCGGCTGCTGCTGCCGCTCCCTTATCTGGCGAAGCACGATCCGAGCGGACGCATCCGCCGCGGTCTGGAGGAGACCGCCGATTATTTGCTCGCCCATCAGCATGCGTCGGGCGCGGTCGAGGAAGCGGACAATCCCGATCCCGAACGGTTCGGCCTGGAGGACGCGGGCGTGTTCATCCGCAACGGCGAAGGCATCGCCGACCAGCTCTACACGAACAACTTCCTGCTGATGAACGTCTGGGAAGCTTGGAAGCATACCGGCGAACGCCGGTACGAGCAATGGTACCGGGAGCTGGCTTCGTTCCTGTGCCGCATTCAGATCGCCAGCGACGATCCGCGTTACGACGGCGGCTGGATGCGCGCGTTCTCGCTGCCGCTGGACGAATATTTCGGCAACAACGGCGACACGGGCTGGGGGCCATACTGCATGGAGAGCGGCTGGACGAACGCGCTGATTCCGTTCGGACTGCTGCTCGGCCTGACGGGCGATTCGATCTTCGAATAACGGACGGGTTCGCCAGGCGACGGACTCAAGGAGGAGAAAGGCTTGAACGATAGACACGAGAAGTATGGCGCGGCCGCGGAGCGGATCGGGCAGATGATGACGCTGGACGAGAAAATCGGGCAGTTGTTCACTTTTTACAATCTGGACCCGTCGTATTCGGAATTCGCCGAAACGGCGATTGCCGAATGGAAGGTCGGGGGCATGTTTCTGGATATGGACAGCCTGTGCGAACCGGAGCAGGTGCACCGGCTGACGAGCCGCATGCAGGAGGCGGCGCTGTCGCGCGGTTCGGGAGTTCCCCTGTTTATCTCCGCCGACTTCGTGGCGGGCGCGGGCTGCAAGTTGAGCCGCGGGGGCGCGGTGCATTTTCCGAAAAACAGGGCGATCGGGCAAGCGGGCGACGAGAAGCTCGCCTACGAGTCGGGTCGCGTCACCGCTCTCGAATCGCTGGCGATGGGCGTCAACTTCAATTACAGCCCGGTCGTGGACGTCAACAACAATCCGCTGAACCCGGTGATCGGCACACATTCATTCGGAGAGGAGCCGGCGCTGGTGGGCCGTCTGGGAGCGGCCGTAATCCGCGGTTATCAGGACCACGGCATGATCGCGACGGCCAAGCATTTCCCCGGACACGGCGACACGCATGTCGATTCGCACCACGACTTGCCCGTGCTGGCGTTCGACCGCGACCGGCTCGACCGCTTCGAGCTGGCTCCGTTCCGCGACGCGATCGCGGCCGGCGTCGATGCGGTGATGGTCGGCCATATCGCCGTGCCGTCGCTCGACCCGAGCGGCTTGCCGGCGTCGCTGTCGCACGCGATGATCACGGGTTTGCTTCGCGGGGAACTCGGCTTCGGCGGGCTGATCGTCACGGACGGCTTGTCGATGAAGGGCGTCACTTCGCGTTTCTCGCAGGCCGAGGCTTGCGTCCTGGCGCTGAAGGCCGGGGCCGATCAACTGCTGGCCTTCGCGCGTACGGCCGAAGAAGGGCGCGAGATGGTTGAGCGGGTGCGCCGGGCGGTGCGCGACGGGGAACTGGAGGAAGCCCGCATCGAACAATCGCTGGCGAGAGTGCTCGCGCTCAAAGCGCGTTACGGCTTAACGCCGGACCGGTTCGCCGTATTGCCTTTCGACGGCGGCGCGCTGAACCGGCCGGAGCACGAGGCGATCTCGCTTGAGCTGGCGCGCAAGGCCGCTTTGCCGGTTAACGGCTTGGAGACGGCGGCGGGCGTTCCCGGGAGCGCGGGGAAGCGGAAGCTGACGCTGGTAAGAGACCGGAAGCTGGAGTTGTTCGCCGCGTCGCTCGCGGAAGCGGGGTGGCCGGCGGAGGAACGGCTGCTGGACGGGTTTGCCGATCTGGAGGGCGCTCTGGCCGAATTGGATGCGGCGGCCGGAGCGGACGACGAGGCGTACGTCATCGCGCTGGCGCACAACAAGCCGATGCCGCCGGAGCCGCTTGCCGCCCTGCGGAATTTCGCTTCGGCGAGACGCGGGAAGATCGTGTGGGTTCACTTCGGGTCGCCGTACGACGCGGAGCATGCGCCGGATTTGCCGGCGCTGCTGATGTCCGATCATGCGCCGGCTTTGCAGAGGGCGGCCGCGGAATGGCTGGCCGCTCGCGGAGGGAGAGAGAACGAATGACGAACAGGAAAAACTTGCAGGCGGACGTCGTCATTATCGGGGGCGGCACAGGCGGGTTTGCCGCCGCGCTTGCCGCCGCCCAGGACGGCCGTACCGTCATCATGACCGAAGAGACCGACTGGATCGGCGGACAGTTGACCAGCCAAGCCGTGCCGCCGGACGAGCATCCGTGGATCGAGCAGTTCGGCTGCACCCGGACGTACCGCCGCTTCCGCGACGGCGTCCGCGATTATTACCGGCGCAACTTCCGCTTGTCCGAGTCGGCGCCGACCGGCAGCGACTTCAACCCGGGCAACGCGATCGTCAGCCGGATCAGTCACGAGCCGAGAACGGCCCTGGCCGTATTGACGGAGATGCTTGCACCGTACGTGCATTCGGGCCGGGTGAAGGTGCTGCTGCATACCCGCGCCGTAAGCGCGGAAACGGCGGGCGACACGGTCGTGTCCGTAACGGTCCGGCACGTGGTGAACGGCGAAGAGACGGTGCTGACCGCCCCGTATTTCCTCGATGCGACGGAGGAGGGCGATCTGCTGCCGCTGGCCGGCGTCGAGTATGTGACCGGAGCGGAGTCGAAGAGCGATACGGGCGAGCCTCACGCCCTGGAGGGAGAGGCGAATCCGTACGAGATGCAGGCGATTACGTGGTGCTTCGCGATCGACCATATCGAGGGCGAGGACCATACGATCGAGCGTCCGGAGCAGTACGACTTCTGGAGAGAGTACCAGGCCGACTTCTGGCCCGACAAGCAGCTAAGCTGGGCCGGACTCGTGCCGCATACGCTGGAGCCGGTCCGCTACAGCCTGTTCCCGGACGGCAAATCGTTCTCGCTGTGGAAATACCGCCGCCTGATCGACCGCGAGCTGTTCGCGGACTCGCTGTTCAAGAGCGACATCACCGTGGTGAACTGGCCGGCCAACGATTACTGGCTGGGACCGATCATCGACGTCTCGCCGGAGGAGCGGGCGAAGCATCTGGAGAACGCGAGACAGCTCAGCCTGTCGCTGCTGTACTGGATGCAGACGGAAGCGCCGCGTCCGGACGGAGGCCGAGGGTATCCCGGCCTGCGCCTGCGGGGCGACGTCGTCGGCACGGAAGACGGGCTCGCGAAGAGCGTCTATATCCGCGAATCGCGCCGCATCAAGGCGGTGTTCACCGTCGTCGAGCAGCATCTGAATCCCGAGTGCCGTCCGGACGGGCGGGCCGAGTCTTATTTCGACTCCGTGGGGATCGGCTGCTACCGGATCGACCTGCATCCGAGCACGGCGCTGCGCACGTATATCGACGTGTCGAGCTGCCCGTTCGAGATTCCGCTCGGGGCGCTGCTGCCGATCCGCGTGCGCAATTTGCTGCCGGCCTGCAAAAACATCGGCACGACGCATATTACGAACGGCTGCTACCGGCTGCATCCCGTCGAATGGAATATCGGCGAGGCGGCGGGACATCTCGCCGCGTTCTGTCTCGACAACGGGTGCACGCCGCATGAAGTGAGGGAGAACGCGGAGCTGCTGCGGTCATTCCAGGACCGGCTCGTGCAAGCGGGCATCGAGCTGAAGTGGCCTCGGCTGCATGCGGTGTAAGCGGGGCGGCTTGCCGCCCGGGAGCCTATAATTCGAAAGCCTTCAGTCCGCCGGGACCGGCCGGGGGACTGAAGGCTTCTTTCGTGTTGGAGCGTGCTTCACGCGGCGGAGGAAGCGCATGCCCGGTTCACGGCTGGGCCCTCCCGGGCCGCCGGCCTCTAAGAGCCGCTCCGATTCGCGCCAGGGCCAGCCGGATCTGCGGCTCGTCCGCGCGGATGACGCTGAGACGAAGCAGGGGCTCAGAAGGAAAGTCGGGCAGAAAATGCTCGATGACCGGAAGGGTGTCCACGCCGTCCCGGCGAAGCCGCTCCGCCGCAAGCCGCGCATCCATGCCGACCGGCAGCCGGAGGCCGGCGAACAGCCCGGCGTCCGGCACGTCGATCGCCGCGGCATCCGGCAGCTCCGCGGCGCAAGCTTCGCGCAGGACGGCCATCCGTTCGGCGTACATCCGCCGCATCCGCGCGGTGTGGTGGGCGTGCATCCCGCTGCGCAGATAGATTTCGAGCGCCCCTTGCGAGAGCACCGGCGTGCTCTGGTCGGCCGCATACTTCGCCTTGCGGAACGCTTCGGCAAGCGCGGGCGGAACGACGACCGCGGCGAGCCGCAGGCCCGGCAGCATCGATTTGGAGAAGCTGGAGATGTAGATCGTCCGATCGGCGTCGTCCATGCCGAACAGGGGATCGCTCTTGGAGTCGGTCTCCAGATCCGCCAAGTAATCGTCCTCGATCACATACACGCCGTATTTCCGGGCCAGCCGCAGCAGAGTCAGCTTCTGCCGCTTCGTATAGGAAGCCCCCAGCGGATTGGATAGACGGGGCGTCGTATAAAAGGCGCCGAATCGACCGCTGCGCATATGGCGCTCCAGCTCGGCTTCGTCGATGCCCGCGAACGTCCGGCGGACGCCCTGCGCCCGCAGCCTCCACGCCGCCGCCGCGCGAAGCATGCCGGAATAAGTCGGCTGCTCGGCCAGCAGCCCGTCCGGCCCCATCGCCCCGGCGGCGGTTAATCCCGCCAGCAGATGCAGCGCCTGCTGCGACCCGGACACGATAAAGATCCGGTCGGGGGATACGAACAATTGGCGGTCCCGCAGCGATTCGGCCAACGCCTGGCGAAGCGGCAGCAAGCCTTGGGGATCGGTATAGTCGAACAGCTCGTGGCGGTAACGGTCGATCGCCTGGTTCAGGCAATGCTGAAAATCGCGATAAGGCATATACCGTTCGTCGGGAGCCGCCGACGCCAGATCGATGCGGCTTTCCGAGGACTCCCGGCCGCCGGCCGGCTGCGGCATGGCGTAATAGCCGCTCTTGGGCTTCGCGTAGACGAGATGCTCCCGTTCCAGCTCGGCCAAGGCGCGAATCGCCGTGTTCCGGCTGCAGCCCCACTCGGCGGCCAACTGGCGGATCGACGGCAGCGCTTGTCCCGGGCGATAGGCCCCGGCCGCCAGCTCCGACCGCAAATGCCCGGCGAGGCGGGCGTATTTCGTTGCGGGTCCGGTCGCGCGTGCAGTCATAAGCCTCCCCTTTCTCCAAGCGAACTGTACCCGTACAGGGACGGTTTTTTCCGTCTACACCCGTACGGCGTACATGCGTTAGCATCAGAATATAAAAAAGAAAGGGGAATCTCAATGGAAACGGTCGAATACCGCATTTCGGACAACAAGGACGAGCTTGACCTGGAAGCGATCTGCCGGCTGCTTGCCGGTTCGTATTGGGCCGCCAGCCGCCCGCGCGAGCGGATTGTCGCCAGCATCCGCAACTCGCTCTGCTTCGGCGCTTACGCGCCGGACGGGCGGCAGGTCGGTTTCCTGCGGGTCGTGACCGATAAAGCGACGTTCGGCTGGGTATGCGACGTGATCGTCGATCCGGAGCACCGGGGCCGCGGGATCGGCAAGCGGCTGCTCGCGGCCATGCTGGACCATCCCGAGCTGCAGGGCGTATATTTGACGCTGGGCACAAGGGACGCGCACGGGTTGTACGAGCAGTTCGGCTTCACCCGCCGTGAGCTGATGGAGCGGCGCCGGTCCGGGTAAGCCCGCGCCGGCGCGGCGGCAGGGGAGAAATCCCGGTTCCGGCCGGTCCCGATGCGGCATGTTACGGCTTGCGTTCCTGCCGGATTGCCGTATAATAACATCAGTTGTTCTTTCGCGAAATAAGATCGGGCGACATCAGCGGACGGCCGTGCGTGGAAAGCCCGCGGCCCCCGATCATGCCGGAGGCGGGGACGCCAGCCGCAGGCCGATTGTTGAAGCTGACCTTCGTTTCCGGGAGGAGACGAAGGTTTTTTATTGCGGTTGAAACGAGCGGAGACAGGTTCTCGATCGGTAAGGAGGAAGAAATCATGAATAAGCTGGAGCAGGAATTATCGGACAGACTGTCCCGGATCGGTCCGCCGGACGAGCAGGCGGTCTCTCGCGCCGCAGCGTATCTGGACACGTTGACGAAGCCGCCGGGCAGCCTCGGCAAGCTGGAGACGCTGGCCTGCCGTCTGGCCGGCATCACAGGAGAGCTTCGCCCCGATTTGAGCCGCCGGGCGGTCGTCGTGATGGCGGGCGATCACGGCGTCTGCGCGGAAGGGGTGAGCGCGTTTCCGCAAGAGGTGACGCCGCAGATGGTGATGAATTTCCTCGCCGGAGGAGCGGCCATCAACGTGCTGGCGAGACAAGCCGGGGCGGAGGTCGTCTGCGTCGATGTCGGCGTGGCGGCGGAGCTGTCCCATCCCCGCCTGGTTGCGGCTAAAGTTCGCCCGGGCACGGGCAATCTGGCCAAGGAAGCGGCGATGACCCGGGAAGAGGCGCTGCAGGCAGTAAAAGCCGGAATCGACGTCGTCGACCGGCTGTACGGCGACGGCGTCCGGCTGTTTGCGACGGGGGAGATGGGCATCGGCAACACGACGCCGAGCGCCGCCATGCTGGTCGCGCTGACGGGCATCGGTGTGGAGGCGGCGGTCGGGCGCGGCACGGGAGTCGACGATGCCGGATTGGCGCGCAAGCGCGACGTGGTGCGCCGGGCGTTGGATCTGCACCGTCCCGATGCGTCGGACCCGCTGGGTGTGGTTGCGGCGGTCGGCGGTCTGGAGATCGCCGGACTTATGGGCGTCGTGCTCGGCGCGGCGTCCCGCCGTTGTCCCGTCGTCATCGACGGCTTCATCTCCACGGTGGCGGCGCTGGCCGCCGTACGGCTCTGCCCGCAGGCGGCGTCCTGCCTGATCGCTTCGCACCGGTCGCAGGAGCACGGTCATGCGGCGGCGCTTGAAGCGCTGGGCCTCTCGCCGATGCTGGAGCTGGAGATGCGGCTCGGGGAAGGAACCGGCGCGGCGCTTGCGATGCATCTGATTGACGCGGCTTGCCGCATCATGAGCGAGATGGCGACTTTTGCGCAAGCGGGCGTGTCCAAAGGATAAAACGGAACGGCAAGTCCGTTCGGCGGAGGGGGATTCGGCATGCTGATACTGGTCACGGGCGGCGCGCGAAGCGGCAAAAGCGGCTTCGCGGAGCGGCTCGCCGTCCGCGCGGCGGCACAGGGCGGCGGGTTCGCCGCTTATGTCGCGACATCGGTCCCGTTCGACGACGAGATGCGCGAGCGGGTGGAGCTTCACCGCCAGCGGCGCGAGGAAGCCGGAGTCAAGTGGCATACGGTCGAAGAGCCGTACGAGGCGACCGCGGCGCTCGACCGGCTTCGCGCGGATGCGGCCGCCGGGACCCCCGTGCTGCTCGACTGCCTGACACTGTGGCTGACCAACCAATTGCTGCGCGTTGAAGAGCTCGGCAAGGCCGAAGGGGATGCCGTCTTGCGCCGAGAATGCGACGCCCTGCTTGCCGTTATGGCGGCATACGGAAGCGGCGGGAGCGGGACGCTGATCGTCGTCACGAACGAGGTCGGAGCCGGTCTCGTGCCGGAGACTTCGCTGGGGCGGCGCTTCCGGGACTGGGCCGGCTGGCTCAACCAGCGAGCGGCTGTGCTTGCCGACGAAGTGTACTTGACCGTCTGCGGCATCCCGGTCGAGCTGAAGCGGCTTTCCGCTGAAGCCGCCCGGTCGGCCCGCGAGGAAGGGCGGCTTGACTAACGCTCGCCCGCAATCGCCGCGGCGATAGAAGGCGATCCGGCGCGTCGCGTCCGGACGGCGCATCGCAGGCGGAACGCATCGAAATAAAAGGAGGGATGCGCGGTGTGGATGTACTCCTGGACGGAGATCGCGTGGATCGTCGCGGCCGCCGTGGCCGTCGATCTGATCGTCGGCGACCCGCCGAGGCTGCCGCATCCCGTCGTCTGGATCGGCCGGCTGATCTCGCTGCTGCAGCGGCGGCTGGTCGGCGACCGGCTGGACAAGCCTCTGGAGGCGCGCCATAACGGCCGGGCGGGCGAAAGGCTGCGGGGCGTCCTGCTGTGCGCCGCCGTCGTCGCCGCCAGCGCGGGCTTGACTTGGCTCGTCTGCGCCGCAGCGGCCCGGATTCATCCTGGGCTCGGCTATGCCGCCCACGTCTGGCTGATCTCCACCACCATCGCGATCAAAGGGCTGCGCGACGCGGCCATGCAAGTATACGAGCCGCTGTCCCGGGGCGACTTGCCGGAAGCGCGCAAGTGGGTCGGATATATCGTCGGGCGGGATACGGAGCATCTGAACGAGCCGGAAATCGCCCGCGCGGCGGTGGAGACGGTGGCGGAAAATACGGTCGACGCCGTCGTCTCGCCGATCTTCTACGCGCTGCTCGGCGGGGCTCCGCTGGCGATGCTGTACCGCGCGTCGAACACGCTGGATTCGATGGTCGGATACCGGAGCGACAAATACGTCTATTTCGGCTGGGCGTCGGCCCGGTGGGACGATGTGCTCAATTGGGCGCCCGCCCGCTTGACGGGGCTGCTGCTGACGGCAGCCAGCCTCGCGCTGCCGGGTTATTCCGCCCGCCGGGCCGCCGCCGCGATCGTCCGCTTCGCGCGGCTTCATCCGAGCCCGAACAGCGGCATTCCCGAATCGGCGGTGGCGGGAGCGCTCGGCGTGCAGTTGGGCGGAGTCAACCGGTATTTCGGCAAGGACAGCGAACGCGCGAGGCTGGGATGGGCGATCCGCCCGCTGAACCGCGAAGACATTCGCAAATGCAACCGACTGCTGATGAGCGTCGCTTACGGGCTGCTGGGGGTGCTGATATGCTTCGGCTTCGCAGCGTTTTGACCTTGCATGCCCAGGCTCTTATCGCCGCTTTTCAATTTCTGAGCGTGCTGCCGATCCGCAAGCAGGTCCCGTTTACGCCTCCCGTATTAACCCGCAGCGTCGTTTATTACCCGGTCGTCGGAGCCGTCATCGGGCTGCTGCTCGCGTTCGCTGCGATCCTGCTGCCCCGGGCGCTGCCGGTTCCGGCGGCGGCCGCCCTGCTGCTGGCCGCGTGGGTGGGGCTGACCGGCGCGCTGCATCTGGACGGCTGGATGGACACGGCCGACGGTCTGCTCAGCAGGCAGGACCGGGAACGGGCGCTTGAAATCATGAAGGACAGTCGGGTCGGCGCGATGGGAGCGGTCGCGGGCATGCTTCTTCTGCTGGTCAAGTTCTCGCTGATCGTCTCGCTGCTGGAAGCGCCGGAGGGCTGGCTGGCGCTTGCCGTCGCGCCGGTCTGGAGCCGGTGGTGGATGGTTCACGCCATCGCCTGCTGGCCTTACGCTCGGGCGGGCTCGGGCAGCGGCGGGCTCGGGAGCTTGTTCCGCGAAGTCAAGCGCGGACATTCGCTCGCGGCCGGCCTGCTGGCCCTGGCGGCAACCGCACTGATCTTGGCCGGCACAGGAAGCTGGCCGGACGCGCCGTCCTTCGGCGCGATCGGGTGGCTCGCCTCGCTGCCGCTGGCCACGCTGCTGGCCGGAGGGACCGCCGCCTCATATATCGGCAGAAGGCTCGGCGGTCAAACGGGGGATACATACGGCGCCATGAACGAGGGAGTCGAGACGTTTCTGCTGCTTGTATGGGCTGCGGCCCGGCATGGAGGGATGATGGCATGATTGAGGTATACGGACACGGCGGCGACCTGCGGACCGCCTCCGAGACGTTTGGCTTGCCGGAAGGCGAATTTATCGACTTCAGCGCCAATATGAATCCGTTCGGACCGCCTCCCGGCGTCGTCCGCTGGCTCGCCGAGGGGGAAGCGGCAAGCCTGCTGGCGCATTATCCGGACCCGGCCTGCCGGTCGCTGCGGCGGCAGCTCGCCGCCAAATACGGCGTGGACGAGGCGTGCGTCTGGATCGGCAACGGGGCGGCGGAGCTGATCGATCTCGCGCTGCGGGTTCTGGCTCCGGCAACGACGTTGATCGCGCGGCCGTGCTTCGTCGAATACGAGCAAGCGGCGGTCAAGGCGGGAAGCCGCTTGCGGGAGTATCGCATGCCGGCGGAGGAAGGCTTCGCCCTGACTCCTGGCGATGCGTTTCTGCGGGCGGCGGACGAGAGCGACGCGATCGTGCTCGGCCACCCGAACAATCCGACGGGACGGCTGCCCGACCCCGAGCTGCTGGAGGCGGTCAGAGCCCGGCTCTCGCCGGGCCAGACGCTTGTGCTGGACGAGGCGTTTCTCGACTTCCACGAAGACGAGCGGCGTTTCAGTTGGCTGCGCCGGGCCGCGTCCGATCCGCAGGTGATTGTGCTGCGTTCGATGACCAAGTTTTACGCGGTTCCGGGCATCCGTCTCGGATTCGTCGTCGCCGTCCCGGAGACGATCGAACGGATACGCGCCCTTCAGACGCCGTGGAGCGTCAACGCGTTCGCCCAGCGAATCGGGGAGCTGGCGATCGGCGACGAGGCGTACGAAGCCAACACGCGCGGCTGGCTGAGGGAAGAACGCCCGTGGCTGGAGGAACGGCTGAAGGAAGCGGGCCTGCGGGTTTGCGGCGGCGGCGTAACCAATTACGTGCTGGCGGAAATTCCGCCGCGGACCGGATGGACGGCCGCGAAGCTGCAAGCGGCGTTGGGCCGCCGGGGGATATTGATACGCGACGCGTCGCGGTTCGCCGGGCTCGGTTCCGGCCATATCCGCCTCGCGGTTCGGCTCAGAAGCGACAACGAACGGCTCGTCTCGGCCTTGAAGCAGACGCTGAACGGTTAACCGCACCCGCGCAAAAACAAACGGCACATCGTCCTCGGAGAGAGAACGATGTGCCCTTTAACTTTCGCCCGCGAATCAGCGCCACAGCGCGTCGATGGAGTAATCGCCGGCGCCGATGAGCGCGACGCCGATCGCCGCCGCGATCAGGGCGATATTGTATTCCGAGCCGTTCGCCGTTGCCCAATACGATTTGTTGTGCACTTTGGCGATCGCGACAAGCATCGTCAGCACGATCAGCGCCGCGCCCAATTCCGTAAGGAAGCCTGCCGCGAACAGCAGTCCGCCCGCCGCCTCCGCCAAACCGGCCAGCACCGCCATGGCGACGCCGGGACGGATGCCGATCGACTCGAAGAAGCCGCCGGTGCCTTTCGGCCCGTAGCCGCCGAACCATCCGAACAGTTTCTGCGCGCCGTGCGCCGCCATTGTCAAACCGACAACCAAACGAATCAGCAACAAACCCAAAGCAGCCATGTTTATGTCTCCTCCCCAGATGTTTTTTCATTAATGGCTTACTTAATGTTAGTATAATATATTATGTAACTTACAATAGTCAAGTAAGTGTGATAAAATAATTGCAGGAGGTGGATCATATGGCCATCCACAAACTCTGTCCGAAGTTCGAAGCCGCGATGGAACTGCTGGGGAAACGGTGGGTCGGTCTCATCGTCCGCGCGCTGATGGACGGTCCGATGCGATTCAAGGATGTGGCGGAGACGATTCCGAACGTCAGCGGGCGCATGCTGGCCGAACGGTTCAAGGAATTGGAAGCGGCGGGCGTGCTTGTCCGCAACGTGTATCCGGACACTCCCGTCCGGATTGAATACGAGCTGACGGAGAAAGGGCGATCGCTGGCCCCGGTGATGGATGCGGTGCAGCAATGGGCGAACCGCTGGAACTGAATGTGCCGGTTATTTGTAATCAAACTGTAATAATCGCGTTACAGTCCCATAATGTTGTCCGGTTAAGATATGTACCAAGACCCCCTTTTTCATATATCCGGATTTGGCCCATCCCGAGAGGATGGGTCTTTTTTTCCGCGACGGCGGCTTCGGATATCGGCCAATCCGCAACTTTTGCCGAAGCGGCTTCGTCGAATCCTGTGACAGCGACCGCTCTGCGGCCCCCGACGCAGATAAGCCCGGCGCCGTTCGCGGGGAGCGGCGCCGGGCCAGACCAGACCGGAACGGAACGGCCAAACCTTCCGGCCAACGCGCATTTACAACGGAACGGCAATCCGCTGCTTTTCTTTGAAGTATACCCATTCCTTGAAGCCGATCTCCTTCAGGCGAGCCGCCACTTGTTCCCATTCGTCGCCGACGCGCGAGGGGACGTGCGCGTCCGAGCCGAAGGTGATATCGACGCCGTAATGCAGCGCCAGCTCCAATATGCTGTCCGAGGGGTACCATCCGCCGACGTCCTTCGTTTTTCCGGACGTGTTCACTTCGATGGCCAGGCCGCATTCGCCGATGATGCGGAGCGTGTCTTCGACGGCTTTGGTCTGGATGTCGCTGAACGAAGGGTAGAAGCCTTTCATGGCGTCGATATGGCCGAGGATTTGGAACAAGCCGCTGCGGGCGGATTGCGCGATCAGGTCGTAATAGATTTCTTTCTCCTTGACCTGGCGCTCGGGGGACAGACCTTTCCAGCGGTTTTTGTTGAAGATGCTCACGCCGTTCGATTTATGGACGGAGCCGATGATGTAGTCGAACGGGTACGGCTCGTAGAACCGGCGGTACACGTCGATATGTTCCGGGAAAAAGTCGGATTCGACGCCGAGCAGCACGTCGATTTTGCCGGCGTACTCCCGTTTCAGCTTTAACACTTCCTCGACATATCGGGGGAATTCGCTTCGCGCCATCGCGATTTTCGGAAAGGGCTGATCGCTCCGGTCGGCGAAGTAGGGCGAATGGTCGGAGATGCCGATAACGGACAATCCTTGCTCGATGGCGGCTTCGATATAGTCGCGGATCGATCCTTCGGCATGTCCGCATCGGTCGTGATGGGTGTGCAGATCGAATTTCATTGCGTCCTCCGTCGTGCGATTTGCGTTTTGCCTCTTATTGTACCCGAAAAAGGATTGCATTGACACTCATGGGACAGACGGATATGCTGAATTTGGCAGCTTGTCAGACACGGCTTTTGGCACGGCAACTATCCTTTTTCGATAGGTGATCAGCCATATATGAAACGGATACACCAAATGTTAACCATCGCAACGGTCGCCGCCGCTCTTGCCGGATGGACGCAGGGGGCGGCTCCGTCCGCGTTTGCCGAGTCGCCGTCCGCCGCGGCGGAGGTCCAATCCGGAACGGCGGGCAATTTGCTGACGAACGGGGATTTTCAGCAGTCGACCGCCGGCGTGCCCGCCGGATGGGGCAAGGACGTCTGGCAGACCGACGGCCTTGCGTCGCAGTTTGCGGTGGAATCGCAGCCTGACGGCAACGCCGTCGCCATCATCGTCAACGACAAGCCGAACGACGCCAAATGGACGCAGACGGTAACGGTCGAGCCGAACGCCACGTACCTGCTGACGGGGCGGGTCAAGACCGAAGGCGTCGGCGAAGCGGCGGTCGGCGCGAATTTGTCCGTGCTGGGCATTCTGGAGACTTCGGAAGATGTCCGGGGCACGACGGAGGATTGGCGGACGCTTTCCTTCTACGGGCGCACGGGCAAGGACCAGCGCGAAGTGACGATCGCGGCGCGATTGGGCGGCTACGGCAGCCTGAATACGGGAAAAGCTATATTCGACGATATCCGGCTGGAGAAAGTCGAACAGCCTCCGTCCGGCGCGAAGGTGGTCTCGCTGATTCCGGCCCCCGTCCATCACGACGGCGGCGGAGAGGCGAAGACGCAGCCGATGAAGGCGCTTCGCTTCAACTCGCTGCTGGGTTATTCGTTTTTGTTCGTCGTTCTGTTTTTATGGCTGTACCGCCGGTTCGTGTCGCCGGGCGCCGGGGCGAACCTGTCCGGCAGGTCCTCGGGGACCGGAGCGGGACGATGGGGGGCGGCGCTTGCCGTCACGCTTGTCGGCGCGTTTGTCATGCGGGTATGGCTGTCGCTGAGCGTGGAAGGCCATCCCGCCGACATCTCGACCTTCAAAGCGTGGGCGATTCACGCGGCGACGGTCGGCATCCCGCATTTTTACGACGACGCGCGGTTTCTGGGGGGCGACTTTTTCGCCGACTACCCGCCGGGCTACTTGTACGTGCTTTACGCGATCGGGAAAATCGCCCGGGCGGCCGATCTCGGTGCGGGCTCGAACGGCTTCCTGCTGCTGATGAAGCTGCCGGCGCTGCTGGCGGATCTGGCGACCGCCTGGTTGCTGTACCGTTGGGGCCGCGAACGCGTCGGGGCTGCCGCCTCGTGGGCGATCGCCGCGCTTTATGCGTTCAACCCCGCCGTACTGCTGAACGGAGCGGTCTGGGGCCAGGTCGATTCCGTCTTCGCTTTGTTTGTGGCGGCGGCCGTCTACGCGCTCGGTTCCGGCCGCATCGTCGCCGCCTTCGTCGTGTACGCGGTTGCGGTGCTGATCAAGCCGCAGGCGCTGATCTTCGCCCCGGTGCTGCTGCTGTCCCTGGCGGAGAACTTCCGCCTGTGGAAGCGGTACGCGCTCGGGGCCGGGGCGGGCGCCGCCGTTTTTGCGCTGCTGTCGCTGCCGTTCTCCCCGGGCAAGCCGTGGGACTGGATGATTCAGCTTTATACGGCCACATTGGCGTCCTACCCGTACGCTACGCTGAACGCGTTTAACCTGATGGCGCTGACGGGCGGCAACTGGGCGCCGCTCGACCAACCGTGGATGGGGCTTACATACGGCGCGTGGGGCATGATCCTGATCGTCGCGACCGTGGCGCTTGCGGCATGGTTTTGGCTGCGGGGCAAGCCCGGGGCGAAGGACAAAGGCGAGCTGATCGCCGTGTTGATTCTGGCGTGCGTGTTCGTGCTGACCTCGAAGATGCACGAGCGTTACTTGTTCCCGGCGCTGGTCCTTGCTTCGATAGCTTTCATCCGGCTTCGCGACTGGCGCATCCTGGGGCTGTACGCGGCCTTCAGCGTCGCGCACTTCCTCAACACCGGATACGTGCTGGGGGAAAATCTCAACCGCTCGTATCAGGTCGGCGCGAACGACGGCATTCTGGTGCTCGTCTCCGCCGTTCATGTCGGGCTGCTCGCGGTGTTGATCGGGGTCGCCGGGGATATTTTGCTGCGCGGCCGCGTGCGGCTGCCCGCAGGTGTCCGCTCCCGCCCGGAGACGTTGAAGCATGCGCCGCGCGCCAACGGAAAGGCCGCGGGCAGCGTCGGAACGGACTGGCTCCGGCCCGAGACGCCCCCTCCCGGCATGACGCGCAAGGATTACGCGCTTATGGGCGGGCTTACGCTCGTCTACGCTGTTATCGCCCTGATCAATCTGGGATCGTTCTCGGCCCCGGAGACGTATTGGAAGCCGGCGATGCCGGGAGCTTCCGTGCGGATCGATCTCGGAAGCGTGCAGACAGTGGACCGCATCTACAGCTACGCGGGCGCCGGCACAAGCAAATACCGGGTCGAGCTGTCGGCGGACGGGTTCAATTGGGGCCCCCCGCACGAAATCAACAACGACTATACGAAAGATTTTATCTGGCAGATCCAGACGATCCAGCCGGAGCAAGCGCGTTACGCGCGCGTGACGGTAGCGGAGACGGGCTCGGCGCTGCATGAGCTGGCGCTGTTCGCGCCTGGAGGCGAGAAGCCGCTGCCGGCCGTGTCCGCGCTAGGGGAGCCGGAGGGGGAAGACGGCGTCGGCGGCGCTTCGCAACTGATCGACGAGGCCGGGACGGTTCCCCTGCGACCGAGCTATTTGCACGGCACGTATTTCGACGAGATCTACCACGCCCGCACGGCTTACGAGCATCTGCACAAGATCGAGCCGTACGAGAATACGCATCCGCCGCTGGGCAAAGTATTTATATCGGCGGGTATCGCCGTATTCGGCATGAATCCGTTCGGCTGGCGCATCGTCGGCACGCTGTTCGGCATCGCGATGGTGCCGCTGATGTACCTGTTCGGCAAGGCGCTGTTCCGGAAAACGGAGTATGCGTTTATCGCCGCGTTTCTCTTTACGTTCGACTTTATGCATTTCGCGCAGACGCGCATCGCGACGATCGACGTCTACGGGGTCTTTTTTATCATCCTGATGTTCTATTTCATGCTTCGGTACATGCAGACGAACTTCCATCTGTCTCCCTTGCGGCGGACGCTGGTCCCGCTTGGGTTATCGGGGTTGTTCTTCGGCATCGGCGCGGCTTCCAAATGGATCGTGATCTACGGCGGAGCGGGGCTGGCCTTCCTGTTCTTCTACTCGCTGCTCCTTCGCTGGCGGGAGTACAGGACGGCGAAGGCGCTGCTGACGGGAGACTCCTGTCCGGCCGACGCGGCGCTGCGGGAGCGGATCGAGCGCATCGTCCGGATATTCCCGGGCTCCGTCGTCAAAACGCTGCTCTGGTGCGTGCTGACGTTCGTGCTGATCCCGGTCGTCATCTATGTCGCCTCTTACGCGCAAATCCTGCAGGTTCCGGGATACGATCTCGAAGACGTGTGGGAGAATCAGAAGGGCATGTTCAACTACCACAGCCAGCTTGAGACGACGCATCCGTTCGGCTCCAGTTGGTGGGAGTGGCCGTTTATGTACAAGCCGATCTGGTTCTACGACGGCCAGGGTCTGCCCGACGACCGGGTGTCGAGCATTTCTTCGTTCGGCAATCCGCTTGTCTGGTGGTGCGGCATGGGCGCGTTGTTCTGGGTCATCTACCGGATGTGGACGCGCCGCGACTGGACGATGCTTGTGCCTTTCACCGCGTTTACGTCCCAATACGTGCCGTGGATGCTTGTGCCGAGACTTACGTTTATTTACCACTTCTTTGCGATGGTACCGTTCCTCTGCCTGTTCCTGACGGCATTCATCAAGCATTTGCGGGAGAACGCGGACGCGCCCGCGTGGTGGAAGAGACGGATGGGCCGCCGGATCGGGGCGGGACGAGATACGCTGTTCTGGACGTATGCGTCGAGGCTGTATTTGGCCGGCGTGCTGCTGCTGTTCGTCCTGTTCTACCCGATTCTGAGCGGGCTTGAGGTTCCGAAGTGGTACGTGGCGCATGTGCTGCGCTGGTTTGACAGTTGGTATTTCTACTGAATTCGGTGAAACACACGAAGGGAGGGGATGGCGATGCGCGACCCTGTGAAATATACCGTAATCGTTCCGGTATACAACGAGGAAGAAGTAATCGCCCATACATATGCGCGGCTTCGCGAGACGATGGATACGCTGGGCGAACCGTACGAGCTGCTGTTCGTCAACGACGGCAGCCGGGACAAGACGGCTTCCATTCTGGAAGGAATCTGCGCGGAGGACCCCAGGGTAAGGCTGCTGGATTTCTCCCGCAATTTCGGCCATCAGATTGCGATCACGGCCGGCATGGACCATGCGCGGGGCGACGCGGTCGTCATTATCGACGCGGATCTGCAGGACCCGCCGAAGGTCATCCTGGAGATGATCGACAAGTGGAAGCAAGGTTATGAGGTCGTCTACGGCAAGAGGCTCAAGCGCAAGGGCGAGACGCTGTTCAAAAAGGTGACGGCGATGCTGTTTTACCGGTTCCTCCGATCGATGACCAGCGTGGACATCCCGGTCGATACGGGCGACTTCCGCCTGATGGACCGCAAAGTCGTCGACGTGATGCGCGGGCTGAAGGAGAAAAACCGGTTCGTGCGGGGATTGGTGAGCTGGGTCGGCTTCCGGCAGACGGCCGTGGAATACGTGCGCGAGGAGCGGTTCGCCGGGGAGACGAAATATCCGCTGCGCAAAATGATCAAGTTCGCGCTTGACGCGATTACGTCGTTTTCGTTTAAGCCGCTTCGGCTCGCGACGTATTTCGGCTTTGCGCTGTCGAGCGTCAGCTTCCTGTACTTGCTGGTCGTCCTGTACGAGCGGCTGTTCACGACAACGCAGCCGGGCTGGGCTTCGATCGTGGCGATCAATCTGCTGTTCAACGGGATCATGCTGATTATGCTGGGCATTGTCGGCGAATATGTCGGACGCATATACGAGGAGTCGAAAAATCGGCCCTTGTATATTTTGAGACGGGAGATCGGACCGGCAAGGACGGAAGAGGAGAAAGCGGAGCATGAGCGGGAACCGGCGGTTCGTTGAGTTCCTTAAATTTAATGCGGTCGGCCTGCTGAATACGGCGGTCGACTTTGTTGTGTATACGGGGCTGCTGGGGGCGGGCGTCCACCTGCTGGCGGCGCAGACGGCGGGTTACGGATGCGGGATCGTCAACAGCTACTTGTGGAACAAATACTGGACGTTCCGGCGCGGCGGAGTTAACCGCGCGGGGGAATCGGGCGGCAGCGGCGGCTCGCCGGCGGGGCCGGGCGAACGGGCGCGGTTCGCACGGTTCGTCGCGTTGAATATCGGGACGCTGCTGCTGTCCCTGCTTGTCTTGTGGCTCGCGCACGACGGCTTCGGCCTGCATCCGCTGGCGGCGAAAGCGGCGGCCACAGCCGTAACGATGGTCGCGAATTACGCGGGAAGCCGGCTGTGGGTGTTCCGTTAAACGGGCGGGAACGGGCCGGCGCGCCGGATACCAGGCTCCTCGCCGTTGCGGAAGCTATTCGGTCGCGAAAAATTGCTCCTCCGGCATCCCTTTGAGGTCGCTGAGAAACTGGCGCATCGCGGAGCTGAGATAACGCCCGGACTTGTATATGACGCCGACCGGATGGCTGCTTTCCAGCTCGTCGACTTTGATCATTTTGAGCGTACCGTGCTTGAGCTCGTTGTAGATCGACATCTTGGAGATGATGCCGACGCCGAGGTTCAGCTCGACCATCCGTTTGACTTCCTCGCTGCTGGACAGCTCCATGACGATCGGCGGCGAGATGTTGAATTTCTTGAACACCTGATCCACGAAGCGGCGGCCGGCCGTGTCCGGACTGAGCATGATAAACGGCGTGTCCCGCAGTCTGTCGATCGCGATATGCGCAGAGGAGGCCAGCGGATGCTCGGGAGAGGCGACAAGCTCGAACGTGTCGTAGTACAGAACCGATGTCTCTAGCGAAGGCACTTTGTCGAACAAATACGTGATGCCGATATCGATCGAACCGTTCTCGACGCTGGTCATGATCTGCGAGGTCGGCATGGAATGAATGGACGTTTTGATCAAAGGGAACTGGTTTTTCACGTAGGACAGAACCCGCGGCAAAATCTGAATGGCGATGGAGGTCGTCGTCCCGAGCCGGATATGCCCCTGCGGCGTATGGTGCAGATCCGACAAGCGCTGCTTCAGCTCTTCAACGATGCCGAGGATTCGTTCCGCGTGTTCGAGAAACACCCGTCCGGCGTCCGTCAGCGTCACCGGCTGGTTGCGGTCGACGAGTACCGTCTCGAATTCGTCCTCCAGGCTTTTGATCTGGGCCGATACGGCCGGCTGAGTGAGGTTAAGCAGTTCTCCCGCCTTGCGAAAGCTCATCGTCTTGGAGATGGTGAGCAGCGTCTCCAACTGATTGATATTCATGGGCGACACCTCCTGAAAATATTTATTTATTGTAAATGATTGCGGGTATAAACGTTTTTTCTCATCCTCCTACTATTATAGGCGAACCGCCGGATTCGGGCAAACGCGAGTTGAACCGCACCCTCGCGCCGATCCGCGTAAACTCGGACCGCCGTCCAGCCTGCACGCGATGCAGGCGGACGGCGGTTTTTTCTTCATTACAGCGGTCTCGTTATGCGGTCCATCAGCAGACCGTCCGATCCGGCATTTTCGCCGACTTTTTCGACGGCTTCCTCCAGAAAGCATTCCGGAGACCAGGACGTATAGACGGTTTCCGGCTCGACGGCTTCAGGATCGGCGAGGAACGTCGTGTCGCGTTCGACGATGTAGCAGCCGTCGGGAACCCGACCTCCTTCCCGGCGCAGCAGCTCCATCGCCATCCACTGCACGAGACCGGGATTCATGCCCGAGCAGGCAATGGCTTTTAACCCGGGAAAGGAGCCGCGGCGCTGCTCGAACAAGTCGTATCGCCGCAGCAGCGAGTACCGCGCGACGCTGGCGTCGTCGTCCGCCTCGAAGCATTCCAGGGCCGTGTTCACGTAAGCGGCGCCCGTCTCGTGGCAGCAAGCCATCGTGCCGAGCGTATCGGCCCACGAGCAGTCGATGACAAGCGTCGTTCCGCTGGAGCGCAGATGGTGAAGAAGCTGATCCCGATTCTCAAGATCCAGCGTCAGTACGCCGAATTTGCCGGGATACCGGGACAGCAGCCTGGCATAGTAGCTTTTCGGACGGGCCTCGCGGTCCAGAAGGTAGAGCTTGCTTCCGGACAATTTATCATGCAGCGGATCGTCCGGCGTGCCCGAGGCGTGGTCCAGAACGGCAAGAACGGCCCGAGCGACGCCGCCTGCGCTGCCTAACAACGTAATGACGAGCTGGGATGCGCTCATTGAAATCCACTCCTTCTCTCTATCATCGTATTCGCGAGATTGCGAGAAGGAGAGACGCTTGGCCTTGGCGGGGCGAAAAGGGGCGGCGCGGCAATCGGCGGCCCGGCATAAACCGGCATAAAAAGAACTCCGCCATCCGGACAAAGGACAACGGAGTCTGGGCGATTTCGCCGCAAAATAAAAAAAGCCGCCTACGCGACAGGTTGAATTCCTATTTTTGACAGATTTTAAGCAGGGGACCCGATCGACAATCGATTCCAATAAATGGTATTTCCTCATCTTCTATAATAATAGAATACCACACGGGAAAAGAATAGTCTAGTCTTTTTTTGCCGTTTTGGTAAGATTTTTTTGCCCGCTTCACAAAAAACGGAAAGAGGTGTTGTCCATTTGGCGTCTTGGGTATTGGCCCGCAAAATGTTTGAGAGCCGCCTTCAGTACAGCGCGTCCCACGCGATCCGGACGGCGGCCAGCGTTGTGTTCGGGTTGATTTACGTCTCCATCTGGCAGGGCATCGGCGAATCAAACGAGCTTGGCGCCTATGGACGGGAAGGTATGGCGCATTATGTCGCGTTTAACCAGGTGATTCTGTGGCTCGGCTTCGTAAATCACGGACTCGGCTTGGAGGAGCGGGTCCGCACCGGCCAGATCGCGCTGGATCTGATGAGGCCGCTGCATCTGTTCCGGTTCGCGGCGAGCCGGGAAGCGGGTTCGATCCTGTACAACGCGGCTTTTACCGCATGGCCGCTGTTCGTCGTGTACGCCTTGGCGCTGGGCCTGCCGGTGCCCGGCGATCCGGCCCGCTGGCTGTGGACGGTGCTGGCTCTGTTGGGCGCGTCCTATATGAGCGTCTGCGTCGGGTTTATCATCGGCGTCACGGCCTTATGGACGGTGGAGAGCCGCTGGCTCAGCCTGGTCCATTACTCGTTTAACTTTATTTTGTCCGGCTTCCTCATCCCGCTTGAGTGGATGCCGGGCTGGCTGCAGGCGATCGCCCACGGCTCTCCCTATCCCGCGTTCCACTCCGTTCCGGCGCGGATATACCTGGGGCAAGCGGGAGCGGACGAACTGATCGTTCCGGCCGTCTGGTGCGCGCTGCTGACGTTGGCGGCGCTGGGCGCGACCCGGCTCGTCCGCCATCGGGTGGAGGTGCAGGGAGGATGAGCTGGATGAAAATCTGGTGGACGCTTGTTGCCGCGAACATGAGGGCGTCCATGCAGTACAAATGGAACTTCGTGCTGTTTACGCTGCTGGCCGCGTTTGTGTCGGTGGCGGAATTTCTCGGGCTTGCGGTTGTGCTTCATGCGTTCGGCGCAATCAAGGGCTGGAGCGTATGGGAGATCGGCTATTTGTACGGGCTGTTGATGACCTGCAAATACATCTACCGGGGGTTGGCTTCGGCCGTCAACAACTTCGAGCCTTATCTGGTCACGGGCCAGCTTGACCAGTTGCTGCTGCGGCCGCTTCCGGTGCTGCTCTCGCTGATGACGTCCCGCTCCCGCAAGGTTACGGGCGAGCTTCTGCAAAGCCTGGCGGTGTTGGGCGTCTGCATCGGCGTGCTGCTGCGGGACGGCCAGGTCTCCTGGTGGGCCGTGCCCCAGACGATGCTTGCCGCGGCAACCGGCACGGCGATTATGTTCGCGGTCGGATTGGCGACCGCCGCCTGGGGCTTCTGGCTGACCCGGATCGACGATCTGTACGTGCTGACGGACAACGCGACAACGACGGCGTGCCAGTATCCGCTGAGCCTGTTCCCGGCCTGGCTGCAGTCGATTTTGATCTTTGTCATTCCGTTCGGGTTCATCAACTATATGCCGGCGCTGTATATCGTCAAGGGACAATGGGGCGCCTGGATTTTGGTGCTGGCCGCGGGCGTGGCGGCGGTATCGCTGACGGCGTCGCTGCTGCTGTGGCGGCTGGGGCTGACCCGGTATCAAAGCACGGGAACGTAACGGAGGGGAGGAACTTCGGGATGAAGATGCTGGAAGCGATCGAATTGGGGAAATCCTTCGAAGTGCCCGTCGCCAAAAACGGGCCGCTTCGGAGCGTAAGAACGTTGTTCTCCAGGCAAAAACGAACGGTCGTCGCGGTCGAACGGCTGAATTTCTCGGTCGAACGCGGCGAATTCGTCGGGTATATCGGGCCGAACGGCGCCGGAAAATCGACTACGATCAAAATGCTGTGCGGTATCCTGCATCCGAGCTCCGGCCGGGTGCGGGTGATGGGGTGCGACCCGCAGAAGGAGCGGACGCAGGTGGTGCGCAGCCTGGGCGTCGTCTTCGGCCAGCGCACGCAGCTCTGGTGGGATCTGCCTCTGCGGGACAGCTACGATATCCTCGCGGCGATCTTCCGGATGGACCGTAAGGAGAAGCTGCGGCAGCTCGGCAAGCTGAACGAGGTGTTGGGGCTGAGCGAATTCTGGGATACGCCGGTGCGCAAGCTGTCGCTCGGCCAGCGGATGCGAGGCGACCTCGCGGCCGCTCTGCTGCACGATCCGGAGCTGCTGGTGCTCGACGAGCCGACGATCGGCATGGATGTGGCAGCCAAAAGGGAGATTCGCCGGCACCTGCGCACGCTTAATCGGGACTTCGGCAAAACGGTGCTGCTGACGACGCACGACATGGACGATATCGAGCAATTGTGCCGCCGGGTGATGGTGATCAATCGGGGCGGATTGATCTACGACGGCGGCATCGCCGAGCTGAGGGAGCGGATCGGCTTGCCGACCGTGATCCGGGTGACGTACCGGAACGGCTACACGCTGCCGGACGGCATCGCTGCGGCCGGGCGGGACGCGCCGGGAACCGCTGAAGCGGAGTACGGCGGAAGGGGAACCGGCGGAGGGATCGCCGCCATCGCTTCCGCGGAGCGAACCGGTCTTCCGTTCCGGCTGCTGGAGGCCGGTTCGAGCGAAGTCGCGGTTTCCTGCAACCGCCAGGAGACGACGGCGATGGATGTGCTGCGGGAGCTGGAGCGGTGGGGCGAGATCGGCGACGTCAAGATGGAGGAGCCGGATTTCGAAGACGTGATTCACCGGATTTACTAAACCGAACCAAGGGAGGAGACGATAGAATGAGAGAGCGATCGAATCAACCGGAGGACCCCCGGATCGCGCGGCTGCGGGAGCTTCAAAGCGGAGATCCGGGAATACGCGCGAACCGGCCGCTGCTGCGACAGGCTTGTGCAGGAACATCGGCTCGGCTGAATCGCCGCCCCATGCGCATCGGCGACCATTCGCTGCAACTAGAAACGGCTCATCCCCTTGTTTAAGGAGGATGAGCCGTCGTCTTTTGTGCCCGCCTTGCGCCGCCGGAGCTTTTTTCGCGCAAGGCGTCAGAGCACCAGCTTGCGGAGCGCCGCAATATGCCCCGTATGAATGCCTTCGTGGTACAGACTGAACAGGAACACTTCCCCGACGGTCTCGTTGTCCAGAAACGGCCGGTCCAATCGCTCGTCCAACCGTCCGGCCAGCGACTCGCGGATGCGCGCGGGTTGGGAAGCAAGCCGCTCCAGAAGGCCGGCGTACGACGGTGGCTCCGTCGTCCAGTCGGCCGGACTGCTGCCTCTGCCGAACCAGCGCTTCCAGTCGTCGCCGAACTCGATCGGAATTCCCGCAAACTTGCGGGTCAGCACCTCCTGCGTATACAGGATATGTCCCGCCTGCCAGCGGAGATTGTTGCGGAAGCCGGAGCCGGCGGGGATGACATCGGCTTGTTCCTCCGGCACGCTCCGCAACGCTTCGAGCGTCCTGCTCCGCACTTTTTCGGCCATGGAGAGCAGCGCAGCTTCCCTCACCCTACAACAACTCCCTGAATCGGTTTAACGTCATGCCCGGTTCGAAGACGAACGAGACATGAACGGACTTCCCGGTCGAATGTACGAAAAAAGGCCCTTTTAACGTGTAACCCTGCAGCTCGGCTTGTTGATAGAGTTCCGGAAATCGTTTGGCCGCGGCGGCGGCGTCTTCCTCCCGGGCGAATTCGTGCAGGGAGATCGGCGCTCCGGGCTGCCGGTACGATTCGAACTGGAGCATGTAGCCGCCGGCGCTTTTGCACACGGTCAGCTCATAGCTGGAATGATAGGAATGATAGAGCGGATTCATCGGCTTCACAACCTTTTATATTCGTGCTTCCTCCAGATTATTCGACGGACGGGGAACGGAATCCTCCAGCGCGCTCGTCTGCCGCAGTTTCTTTTTGGGGAAGGACGTCTCTTTCAGAGAGACCTATTATTGCTTCCGTGTCTTTTTCCGCGTCCGGCAAGTCCAACCATCGGAGTAAAAAAATGCTGAGGAATTTGTAACATTTTGCCTGAGAGATTCGTCTTATTTAGAGCAGTTCGATATTTTCCGTTTGCAAGAGAGGAGAATTCAAGGATGGGGTGGTTGGCACGACTGGTGAAAAAACCGGACGAAGCGGCTCGGGACGCTCCGGAGCAGGAGCTGCGGGAACCGTCATTGCCGGAAGCGGACGATTCCGAGGCGAACCGTTCCGATACCGCTCCGCTGCTGACCGTAACCGGCGTCCATCGGGGGTTCGACGTCGGCGGCAGCCGCTTGCACGTGCTGAAAGGCATCGACATGGTTCTGTACCCCGGACAATTGGTCATGCTCAAGGGGAGGTCGGGTTCCGGCAAGACGACGCTGCTTAATCTGCTCGGCGGCCTGGACCAGCCGGACACGGGCACGATCTTTTTCCGCCAATACCCGTTTCACGAATGGAACGACCGCGAACGCACGGAAGTCAGGCGGCGGGAGATCGGGTTTATTTTCCAGGCTTTTGCGCTTATGCCTCTGCTGTCCGCCTACGAGAACGTGGAGCTGGCGCTGCGCATGGCGGGCAAGCCGAGAGCCGAGTGGAAAAAGCGGGTCGAGGAATGTCTGGAACTGGTCGGACTGGCCAAACGCATGAATCATCGCCCGTTCGAGATGTCCGGGGGCGAGCAGCAGCGGGTTGCGATCGCCAAGGCGATCGCCCATCGTCCGGCCTTGCTGCTGGCCGACGAACCGACGGCGGAGCTCGACTCCCAGATGAGCGCGCAGGTAATGGCCGTGTTCCGCGACATCGTGGAGCACGAACGCGTGACGATCTGTATGACAACACACGATCCAACGATTATGGAGGTCGCAGACCATGTTTACGAGATGGTGGACGGGCGATTCGCCGGGCCGTAACAGAGGAGGCAGGGCGGCGCTTGCAAGCCTGTTGGCGCTGTCCTTGATCACGGCTTCCGGCTGTTCCATGCTGCCCAAGGAAGACGCTGAGGAGGTGCTGCCGAGCATCCATCCGCCGAAGCTGTCGAAGAAACCGGAATATACGGTCAAGACGGGAACGATGATCACCAAAGTCACCGGCTCCGGGAAGCTGATGTCCGAGAAGGAAGAAGAAGTGTACTTTACGGAAGACAACAAGCGGATCAAGGCGATCCACGTCAATGCGGGCGATACCGTGCAGGCCGGCCAGGTTATCGCCGAGCTGGACGTGGCGGACGTCCAGAGCACTTTGCGCATGAAGCGGCTGGAGGCGCGGAGCGAAGAGCTGAAAATGATTCAGTTGTTGAGGGATTCCGGCGACAAGACGGCCGAGGAGATGGAACAGGCCCGTATCGCCTTCGAGATGAAGCGCGAGGAGCTGACCAAGCTGGAGGAGTCGATCGCCAATTCCAAGATCGTCGCTCCGTTCGCGGGAACGGTCGTGTCGGTCTACAAGAAGAAGGGCGACCAGACCAAAGCGTATGAAGCGGTCGCGCTGATCGCCGATCTGTCCAAACTGACCGTCGCGGCGAATCTGAGCGCCGAAGATCTCAAGAAAGTCGCCGTCGGCATGGAAGTCGAAGTCGATATCAATACGGCCGGCAAGCAGAAAGGGACGATCCGGCAATTGCCGAATCCGAACGCATCGGGCCAGCAAACTCCGAACCGCGACCCGTACGGCTATATGTACGGCGATTCCGGCGCGCAAGATTCGATCGACAAATACGTCCTGATCGATCTGGAGAAGATGCCGGAGAACCTCAGCCGCGGCACGCCGCTGTCCGTGTCCGTCATCGTGCAGAAAAAAGAGAACGTCCTGATTATTCCTCCGTCGGCCCTGCGTTCGGCGGGCGGACGCCAATACGTTCAGGTCGTGGACGAAAAAGGCGAAAAACGGGAGGTCGACGTGGAAGTCGGATTGAGGAGCTCGACGGAAGTCGAAATCGTCAAAGGACTCGCGGCCGGCCAGAAAGTCGTAGGTAAATAACGGTATGGCGATGCTGCGGTTTTTGTTCCGGAAAATGTGGAATACCCGTTGGCTCACGTTCAGTTCGCTGATCGGGCTGACCGTGGCCGTGGCGTTTACGACCAGTATCCCGATGTATTCCGACGGAGCGCTCAAGCGCGTCGTCGCCAAATCGCTGGCGGACGACGGCCAGTCGATGCCGCCCGGATCGCTTGCGGTTCGTTATCAGGCGACGGGGTCGGACAGGACGGACCCCGCATCCTTCGGCGAAGTCGATCGGTACATCCGGGAAGAGGTGCACGGATATCTGGGGCTGCCGTACACCGTGTACAACAGCATATTCTCCCTCCGCGGCACCCAACTGGCGCCCGTCGACCCGACCAAGGTTGACGCGAGCAAACGCCGGCAGATGACGATCGTCTCGATGCACGGATTGTCCGAACACGCGGAGCTGTCCGTCGGCCGGTGGCCCGCGGATAGGCCGGACGGAACCGTGCTGGAAGCCGCGGTTATGGAAGAGTCGTTGTTCCGCAACGACCTGCATGTCGGCGACGAGTTCCGCTACCCGGTCGTCGGCCAGACGCTGACGGTTCGGATCGTCGGCGCGTTTCATCCGAAGGACGAGAACGATCCTTACTGGTTCCAAGGTCTCGAAAGCCAACTCGGCAATCTGGTCGTCAGCGAACAACTGTTCAAGGATGAGCTGATGGCCAAACGCAAAGTTCCGCTCAGCACGGCGAACTGGTACTACGCGTTTGACCTGACGGACATTCGCACGAGTCAGATCGGTCCGCTCGAGAGCAAGCTTCAGCGGCTCGACATCAACCTGTACCAGAAGCTGAAGGACACGAAAGTCGACTTTTCCTTCGCCGACAAGCTGGGCGAGTTCAAGCGCGAAAGTCTCCGGCTGCAGGTTCTGCTGTTTACGCTGGCGGCTCCCATGATCGGCATGGTTCTTTATTATATCGTGATGAACGCGAAGCAGACGCTCGACCGGCAGCGGACCGACATCTCGGTGATCCGGTCGCGGGGCGCGAGCACCTGGCAGATCGTATGGCTGTACGTGCTGGAAAGCCTTGTGCTGGGCGGCGCCGCGCTCATACTCGGCACGTCGCTCGGTTGGCTGATGGCCAAAAGCATCGGTTCGGCCAACGGCTTTTTATCCTTCGTGGACCGGGAAGCGGTGCCCGTCGGATTCGGCCTGCAGACGGTTTTGTACGGCGCAGCCGCGGTGCTTGTCGCGATGGCGGCGACGGTGATACCGGCCATCGGGTTCGCCCGTTCCTCGATCGTCGATCTCAAGAAGCGAATCGCCCGGTCCGACCGCAAGCCGGTATGGCAGCGCTGGTTTCTGGATGTGGCGCTGGTCGCCGTTGCCGGTTTGGGCTGGTACGGCTTCCGTCAAAACCGCCTGCTCTCGGAGCAGACGGGGTTAAGCGCGGACCAGCTTCAGGTTCATCCGCTGCTGTTTTTTGTTCCTGCCCTTACGATATTCGCGCTCGGGCTTGTTTTTCTGAGGGTATTTCCCTGGATCATCGCGCTGGCGACGCGAATCGGCAGGCGCGTATTCCCGGTGTCGATCTATATGACGCTGACCCAGTTGTCCCGATCGTCCCGGTCTTATTATCCGCTTATGCTGTTGCTGATCCTTACGCTCGGGTTGGGCGTGTACAACGCGTCGGCGGCGCGAACGATCGACCTGAACTCCACGGAACGGACGTTGTACCGCTACGGCACGGACGTCATCGTCAAGGCGTCCTGGGAGAGCGTAGCCGAGGATTTGCCTCCTCCGCCGGATTCAAGCGGCGGCCAGGGAGGCCAGGGGGGCCAAGGCAATCAGGGAGGAACGGGCAATCCCGGCGGCGGTGCGGGCGCTCCGGGCAGCGGCTTGGAAGTGCCGCAAAACGTCCGGTATATCGAGCCTCCGTTCGAGGTGTTCAAGCGGGCGGAAGGCGTGGAGCACGCCTCCCGCGTGCTGCAGATGCGGGCAAGCGCCTCCGCGTCGGGCAAATCGCTCGGCATCGGCAACCTGATCGGCATCGACAACTGGGAGTTCGGCAACGTGGCGTGGCTGCGCAGGGACTTGTTCCCGCTGCATCCCTACTGGTACCTGAATCTTCTCGGCACCTACGAACAGGCGGTGATCGTGCCGACCAAGTTCGCGGACCGATACGCCTTGAAGCCCGGCGACCTGATGAATATCGCGATCAATCAGACGAACGTGGAGTTTGTCATCGTGGGGACGCTTCCGTACTGGCCGGCGCAATATCCGGATGAGCGACCGTTCTTTATCGCCAATCTGGAATACATCTACGATCAGGCCGGCATCCTGCCGTACGAAGTATGGATCAAGATGAAAGAAGGCGCCAAGACGGTTCCGATGCTGGAGCATCTGCAGCGGGAAAAGGTGGAGATCGCGGAGGTGCGGGACGTCGGCATCGAGCTGGCCGCCCAGCAGAAGCATCCGCAACGCGGCGGCGTATTCGGCATCCTGAGCCTCGGGTTTATCCTGTCAGTTCTTATCTCGCTATTCGGTTTTATTTTGTACTGGTTTTTCAATCTGTCGAGCCGGGTCGTCCAATTCGGCGTTCTGCGCGCCATGGGGCTGCATCGGAAGCAGTTGACGGGAATGCTGCTGCTTGAGCAGTTGTTTACGGCGGGCTTGTCGATCGGACTCGGCATCGGGCTCGGCATGCTGGCCGGCTACTTGTATCTGCCGTTCCTGCAGACGGCGGACAACGCCGCGGTGCAGGTGCCGCCGTTCCGGATCGTGTTCGAAGCGAAGGACAACTACCCGATCTTTATCGTAACGGCCTTTATGATTCTGGTCGGAGCGACGATGCTGGCGCTGCATATCCGCCGGCTGCGCGTCCACCAGGCCGTGAAGCTGGGAGAGGAGCGATAACCGGTGATTCATTGCGAAGGGCTCGTCAAAATTTACAAATCGGACGACGTCGAGGTTGTCGCTCTGCAAGGACTCAATATCTCGGTCCAACCGGGAGAGATGATGGCGATCATCGGCAACAGCGGAAGCGGCAAGTCCACGCTGCTGAACATTTTGGGCGGCTTGGACCGCCCCTCTGCCGGTCAGGTGCGTGTCGGCGAATGGGATCTGCTGAAAATCTCGGACGATCATCTGGTCGAGTACAAACGCAAGACGGTCGGCTTCATCTGGCAGAACAACGCCCGGAACTTGCTGCCGTACCTGACCGCGCTGGAAAACGTCGAGATGCCCATGATGCTGTCCGGCAAGGTCGATCGCGCGTACGCCATGCAGCTACTCGAGTGGGTCGGGCTGAAGGAGCGGATGCACAACAAGCTGCATCAGCTCTCCGGTGGCGAGCAGCAGCGGGTGGCCATCGCCATCTCGCTGTCGAACCGGCCGTCGCTGCTGCTTGCGGACGAACCGACCGGTTCGGTCGATACGGAGACGGCGGACCGGATCATGGATATTTTCCGCACACTCAACAAGGAACTGGGCGTCACGATCGTGATCGTTACCCACGATATGGCGCTGGCGGGCAAGGTGGATCGGGTTGTCGCCATCCGCGACGGCATGACGAGCACGGAATTCGTCAAGCGCAATCCCAATCTGGACTTGTCCGTCGGAGGACATACGATCCGGGAGGCGCACGAGGAATTCGTGGTGATCGACCGCGCCGGAAGGCTGCAGGTGCCCAAGGAATATTTACAGGCGCTGCAGATCACGAACAAAGCTTCCATGGAGTTTGACGGGGAGAAGATCATGATCCGCGCTCCCAAGAAATTATGGATTCATTCGGAAGAACAGGAGAGGAAGATCGACCTATGAACATGAAAAAATGGATTCCCGCAGCGCTGTCGACGGCGCTTGTCGCGACTGCGCTGGCGGCCTGCACGGACGGCGATTCCGCCGATTCGGATACGGAGCGCGTTCTGCGCATCGCTTCCACCACGCTCGGAGGCGACGACGGGTCGTGGTTCCGCCAGCAGTTTACGGAGATCTTCGAGTATGCCCATAAAAACATCAAGCTCGAATTCGTCCCGGTTGTCGACGAGTCCATCATGTACGGACCCGTCAAAGAAGGCGAGGAAAGGCCGGACCCGCTGGTGAAGCTGAAGGAGGTTATGCAGGGTCCGAATCCGCCGGACGTCGTCATGGTCGATCTGCCGCAGATGAAGGAACTGATCTCGGAAAACTTGCTGAAGCCGCTCGATCCGCTGATCGCCAAGGACAAATTCGATACGAGCGGCATTCTGCCGTCCGTCATGGAAGGACTGAGCTCCGTCTCGGGCGACGGCAAGCTTTACGCTCTGGCGCCGTTGTTCTCGTCGTCCGCGATCGTTTATAACAAGAAGATTTTTATGGACGCAGGCGTGGAATTTCCTTCCGACGAGATGACCTGGGATCAGTTGTTCGACCTTGCGCGCCGCGTCTCCGGCGGGGAAGGCGAGAACCAGAAATGGGGCTTCAACTTCCAGTCCCAGGGCTACTCGGATATTTTCGAGAGCAGCTTCATGTACACGGCGCCGCTGGGGCTTGAGTATTTCAGCGAGGACAAAAAGAGCCTGGCGGTCGATTCGGAGCAATGGGAGGCGGTCTGGACCAAGCTGATCCAGCTCAGCAAGGACAAGGTAATGCCGTCCCTCGACCCGAACGATCCGAGCTCTCAGATGCGGTTCAGAGGCAACGGCCAAAATCCGTTCTCCTACGATGACTTTATGTCCGGGCGGCTGGCCATGACGATCATGAATTACGGTCAACTGAGCCAAATTGACAACGCCAATAAAAACGCGGCCAACCTGACCGGGTATACCCCGATCGAGTACGACGTCGCGGCCCTGCCGACCCACCCCGAGAATCCGGGCGTAGCCGCCGGACTCACCCTGTACGGCATTATGGGCATCAATTCCAAGGCCGGCAACGAGGCCGACGCCTGGAGATTCCTGAAGTTCATCAACGGGGAAGATTGGGCGCGGGCGAAGTCGAACAACAACTACCAGCTCGTCTCGCACAAAAAGTATATCAAGCAGCCGGCCAACAACCTGAACATGGAAGCGTTCTTCAAAAACAAGCCGCTGACGGAAGGCCAAACCGAAATGTATTGGATCTACCAGCAGCGCAATCCCAATCTGATCCAGGCCTACACGCTCGGAAGACAGGAACTGATGTCCGCCATAAGAGGAGAAAAATCGGTGAAAGAGGCTTTGGCGGCCTGGAAGACGCAGGGCGACCAGCTTTTGAGCCAGCCCGTGAATTCCGGCGGTTCCGGCGGAGCCGCCATTGCGGTTCCGGCAGGCTGACCACGCGTTAACGAATCCGGTTTGAGGAGGAAGCAGCATGATACGACGTATGCGATACCGGCTGACGGCCTTCGGTCTGGCGCTCGCGCTGGCGGCCGGGTCCGCGCTGCCCGCATATGCGGACGGCATTACGGACGGGCCGGCAGCCGAAGTCGCTTCGACATCGATCGGCGCCGTCTACATCACAGGAAAAAGCTATATCGAGGTCAAGCAGGCCGCCATGCTCGAAGGCGACGGGAACAAGACGCTGGCCTTTACACTTACGCTTCACAACAACGACGATTATGAGATTCAGTTTATCGATTATTGGGTGAGGCTCTCCAATCAGGCAGGCACGTCTTTTTCCGTAAGCCTGCTCCCGCAGGACAAGGACAAAAACCGGGTGCCGGCGCACAGCAGCCTCGATCTGAACATGATCGCCAAAGTCAGCGAATCGACGAACTTTTCCGATTTATCCTTCCGCATCGTCAAGTGGGATTTCTCCGCTCCGAATTACGAGCGGACGCTGGGTACGCTAAAAGTTCCGGCGGATTACGCGATGGCCGCTCCGGCGGGCAGCGCCCGTATCGTAAACGCCCCCGGTTCGGCGGTCAAAATGTCGATCCGCTCGGCGTCCGTCGGCAAAAATTCGTCCTATTACTTGCCGAAGGTTCAGCTTTTTATCGAAAACGTCGGGTCCCGGACCGCGGAGCTTCCGCCTTACCAGTTCGCCATCCGGACTTCGGAAGGGCTGTTGTATCCGCTTGAGGCCAAAGGCTTCGAGGAGAAGGACCGCAGCCTGCATCCCCGGTTCACAAGAGACGTCCAACTGACGGGCACCATCCCCGCATCGGTAAGTCCGGACGGCTGGGAGCTCGTCGTGACGAATCAGACGGATATGAACGGCAGCAAGCTGACGCTGCCCGTGGCCATGTTTGTAATGCCGGAGGCGACGGACGTCGCGGACGATTCGGCGGTGCCCTCCGGCCAGTCGACCGTCATCGAGCATGAAGAGTGGTCGCTGCTGACGAAGGTGAGCCGGTTTATCCGGATGAAGAGCGACGCTTATTATCAAGCGGCGATGACGTTTACGATCAAAAACGAAAGCAAAAGCTCCGTCAAGCTGCCCGAGTACCGGTTCCTGCTGCAGACGGCGGACGGGTTGACCTATCCGGCCAAAGCGGAAGGACTGAAGGACTTGTCGATCGATCCGCTGGTCAGCAAAGACATCTCGCTGACGGCGTCGATCCCGACGTCAGTATCGGCGGAGGGCTGGAAGCTGCTGCTGCTTCCGGCCGCGGACCCGTCCCAGCCGGATCGCACGAGCGACACGAGGCTGGCCGTATACGAGCTGGCCGACACGAAGGATGAGCAAGGCGTCATCGGGGTTCCGTACGACTTTGCCGTCGGCGGCGGATCGTATCAGGCGACTCTCGAGGGCATTCAGCGGATGCCTTGGGACGAACAGGATATTTTGGCGGCCAACCTGACCCTGTCGGGCAAGATGCCATCGTCTCAGCCGATTCCGTCGCTCAGCGGCTACTTCCTGCTGGACAATCTCGTCCGCATCCCGGCGCAGCTCGTCGTGAAGGACAACGCCGTCACCGTGAGCAAGTCGAGAGACGTGCAGATGCTGCTGTACGGGAAGCTGCCGTATTCGACGGGTTATGCTTCGATCAAGGTTGTGCTCCAGGAGACGAACGGCGAGAACAAGCAGGACTTGCTTGAATTCCGCACGGGGTCCGAGACGGTCGGACTGCCGGAGATCGCAGTGGATTCGAGCCACCGCGTGAACAATACCGGCCGCAAATCGCAGATGTCCGTTCGTTCCGTCAGGAGCTATCCGGGCATATCGGATGCCGAGCTGTTCACCGTTCAGTTCAACGTCAGGAACCTGGAGAAGCGGCTTGTCAGCATCGGCAATATGGTGGCGTACTTCAAGGACGACAACGATGCCCTGTACCCGGCGGAAATATCCAAAGTAACCAAAAAGATCGGTCCCGGAAGCATCGCCACGTTGCTCGTATCGGCGTACTTGCCTAGCGGCATCGACAGAGATCAATTGAAGCTGATTGTCGGAACGGGTGTCAAGGACGGCCAGCCGGTGACCGGAGATGCGGCTCCCGACGCGTATATCGACGCGGTGTCGTTCGCTTTGCCGAAGGAGAACAAGGAACCGAAGAAGGACTTCGCGAATTTGGACTTCTATCCGTATACCGTCAGCTTGAGCCGGTTCCATGCCCAACCGGTGTCGATAACGGTGGGCGGCGGCGGAATCGTGTCCTTCGGCTTCGACTACGAGCTCAGCAAAAATCCGCTGGTCGAAGCGTCGGATCGCAAGCTGGTTCTCGAATTTAAAGATTTGGCCGGCTCCTTCGTCATCAGCCGCACCTTCGAGCTGGGCAAGTCCGGGGCCGAAGGCGCGCTTCCCGTCGGCAAGAACCGCAAGGTCATCACGTTTAACGACGACATCCTGTTCCACAAACTTCCTTACCTGAACCAGTACAAGGTCGAGATTTACGAGGAGTTTAACGGCGAGAAGAGACTGCTCGCCTCGAAACAGTTCGATTGGAACGTCATGTCCGAGTGACCGGACGGCGTGTCCGCTTCGCATCCCGCCCGCCTGGAGGGGGCGGGATGTTTGCGTTTGTTTGCTCGGCGGGCGGACGGAAGGTACACTAGAAGGGAAATGCTCCGGGCAAGTGTCCGTTGCCGACACGGGCGGCCGCGAGCGGGAAGCCGGAAGGAGGGGCGCGATGATCGTCATTGGACTTGCGGGATGGGGCGACCATGATTCGTTATACGAACAAGGCATACGCGGCAGCAAGCTGAGCACGTATGCCGAGCATTTTCTGACGGTCGAGGTGGACAGCTCGTTTTATGCGATCCAGCCCGCGCGCGTGACGGCCAAATGGGTAGACGAGACGCCGTCCGAATTCCGGTTTGTCGTCAAGGCGTACCAGGGCATGACCGGTCACGAGCGGCGGCGCGGGGGCGGCGGGCGTTCGGGACTCTCGGCGGGGGGAGCGTCTGGCGCGGACGCGGACTTCGGACCGTATGCTTCGGAGGAAGCGATATTCGCCGCGTTCGCCGATTCGCTTGCTCCGATCCGCGAAGCGGGCAAGTTGGGGGCCGTGCTGTTTCAGTTTCCCCCGTGGTTCGACTGTACCCGGGAGCATGTGCAGCGGCTGTGCCGGGTGAGGGAACTGGCCAGCGATTGGCCCGCGGCGATCGAATTCCGGCATCAGAGCTGGTACAGCCCCGAATATCGGGAGCGGACGCTGGCTTTCCTGCGGGAGCAGGGCTGGATGCACGCAGTTTGCGACGAGCCGCAGGTGATGCCGGGTTCGGTTCCGATCGTTCCGGCGGCGACGCACAGCGAGGGCACGGTCGTCCGGTTCCACGGGCGGAACGCGGCGGGCTGGCGCGCTTCGAATGCGCCGAATTGGCGGGAGGTCCGCTATTTGTACGATTACAGCGAGCGGGAGCTGGCCGAGTGGAAGCCGCTGATCCAATCGCTTGAGGCGCAGTCTCGCAACGTTTATGTCATTTTCAACAACAACTCCGGCGGACATGCGGCCGGCAGCGCCAAGAAGCTGATGGCGCTGCTCGGACAGCGCCGGGAGCCGGATATCCCCCGGCAGATGGAGCTGTTCTGACGCGCAGCCGGTCCGGTTGTGGTGAATAAGCGAGAATTCCATATCCAAGGAGGCAATAGGATGAAAGTAGAGATCTGGTCGGACTTCGCGTGTCCGTTTTGTTATCTCGGGAAGCGCCGGTTCGAGGCCGGGCTGGAGCGGTTCGAGCATAAAGATCGCGTGGAAGTGACCTTCCGCAGCTTCGAGCTGGACCCCGATGCGCCTGTGTCGGTGCCCTACGATGTCCACGATATGCTCGCGTCGAAATACGGGATGAGCCGGGAACGGGCGAAAGCTTGGAATGACGATGTCGTCCGGCAGGCGGCCGAGGTCGGCCTCGAATACCGGATGGATACGCTAAAGCTGACGAATACGTTGGATGCCCATCGCTTGACCCATTATGCGGCGCAGTTCGGCAAACGGGCGGAAGTGTCGGAGCTGCTGTTCAAAGCGCATTTTACCGATTCCCGGCATATCGGTGAGAGAGAGACCCTCATCGAGATCGCGGCGCAAGCCGGACTCGACCGGGAGGAAACCGCCCGGGTGCTGGACGGAGGGCAATTCGCCGACGAGGTTCGCCGCGAGGAGCAGGAGGGAGCCGCTCTGGGCATAAGAGGCGTGCCGTTTTATGTCATCGACCGCAAATACGGCGTGTCCGGAGCGCAGTCCCCCGACGTGTTCCTGGACGTGCTGCGGAAAGCCTGGGAGGAATCGAAGCCGCTGACGATGGTTAATCCCGGAGCGGGTTCGGCGGACGGCGGCGTCTGCGCGGACGGAACATGCGCGCCCGAGAGGAACCGCGGGGACGGCCAGTGACCGCTTGGGGCTTATCGGCTGCCGTTTCGCCGAAGAATCGGCGGCCGTTGTTAGCCCGCGACAGGTTCGAAGCATGAAGGAACCAACGGAAGGAGCCGGATGAAGATGGGCCTCAAGCAGCGAGGTTATCAGCTTGGGTATACGGGGGCGCTGATTCTGCTTCTGGGCGCCGTGATTTTTTTCTTCGCCTCCAATTGGCCGGCGCTTGGCCGGCAAGTCAAAATCGGCTGCAGCCTTGGGTTGATGCTTGCTTTTTACTTGTTTCCCGCCGTGTTTCGGACCTGGCTTCCCGCTTGGACGATCGCGGGCGGAACGGTCGCTTTCGGCGTGTCGGCGGCATTGATCGGCCAAATCTACAATTCCCATGCGGACAGCTACGTGCTGTTTGCCGTCTGGTTTCTGCCCGCCTTGCTGTTCTGGCTGTTGACGAAGTACCGCACCTACGCGGTGATGGCGTTTATACTGCTGGAGTTGACGGCGGGATCGTACGCGGACGAAGTATGGGACGCTTCATCGCTTGCGTTCCAACTCAGCTTCGCCGGGCTGAACGCGCTTCTGTTCGCGGCTGCCTGGACGGGGCTCGGGGGACGGTCGTTGGCGGCGTGGCTGCCGTATCCGACTCTGGTGTTGTTCCATGCGGCGATGCTGGCGGCCTCCGTTATCGACTGGCAGTCCCCCGGACTCAGTTGGACCGTCAACCTCGGGTATGCGGCGCTGATCGGCGCGAGCGTCGCCGCGTTCGGAAGGAACGGCAAGCATCGGGCGCTCTGGATGCTCTCGGCGTTCGCAAGCGGCGTATTCGTCCTGTTCAAATTCGTCGAGCTGGCGGCCCATTACTGGAACAAATCGTTCCTGCTGGCCGGCTTGATTGCGGCGGCCGGCCTGGTTGCCGGCGCGGCGCATTTCGTCCGCAAGCTGCGGCACTCGGCCAAAAGCCGGGATGAACGCTGGGCCCGCTACGCCAGCCGCGTCCTTGTCGCCGTCGTGTCGGCGGTCGCTTCGCTGATCGGCACCTCGTGCCTGATCGGGCTGTTGGTGCTGCTGTTCGAGGATATCGACGAACGGTTCTTCTATGGAGCGGGTCTGCTGTGGATAGCGGGATCGCTGGCCGTTTCCTCCCGATACGATGTCGTACGGCATGCGATCTGGCTGACGGGCACGCTGATGGCGGGTGGCGTGGCGTTTATTAAGGCGTTGAATCACGAGCCCGCTTATGCGCTGGCGCTGATCGCGGCGCTCGCCTTGTACCTGTGGAAGACAAGTTCGGTCGGAGCCAAGCTGATGACCTGGATCTGGCTGAACGCGCTGGCGTGGCCGCTGCTGAAGCTGTGGGCCGATAACAATTCGGCCGTCTGGCTGGCGATTGGACTGGTCAATCTGGGCGCGGCTTATGCGGGCTTCCTGCACGAATGGCTCCGCCGGCTGGCATGGATCGGCGGCTGGGTGTCGCTCTACGCCATTCTACTGGAAGAGCGCGCCGTCAACGGCGCTTATGTCTTCTACAACGGTTTGTTTATCGCCGTCGTCACGGCGGCCGTGCTGCTGGCGCAGAAAAGAAGCGACACGTTCCGGTACCGGACGGCCTTGGCCGCTTGGGCGATGTTTTTCGTACACCTCTATTACGATCTCGCCTGGAAGCTGCTGCACAAATCGGCGGCATTGGCCGGACTCGGCCTGATCGTGCTGTTCGTCACCTTTGCCTTGCAGAAACGGTCGGGTTATGCGTTCCCGCGTCCCGAACGCCGGGTCGGCCGGAGATGGTGGGCCGCGCTGATCGTCTTGCAGCTTGCGCTGCTGGGCGTGCAAGCCGCGAAGAGCGAGACGCTGCTGGCGAAAGGAACCGAGATCAAGCTGAGACTGTCGTCCGAAGCCCCGAGATCGCTGCTGCAGGGAGATTATCTCCTCTTGAGCTACGAGATCGGCGAATTGTTCGAGTTCGAGAGAAGTCCGTTCGGCGAGGCGGCCGGCGAAGACAGGGAGTGGCGGCCGGGCAGACGCATATCGGTTGCGCTCGCTCCCGATCGCGGGGAGGGGATCTACCGGTACGCGGGAGCGTACCGCTTGAACGGCCGATTGCGCGAGACGGAGACGGGAGCGGCCGCCCGTACGGATCTGGTCTGGATCACGGGGAGAACCCAAGGTCTGCCCGGCCGGGTGGAATACGGAATCGAGCACTTTTACGTTCCCGAGGGCGAAGGCAAGGCTCTGAAGGAACGGGTCCGATACGCGATCGTCAAAGTCGGCAAAGGCGGGGACGCCATTCTCGCCGATGTGGCGGAGAGATAGCGCAAAAGCCGCTTTGACCCGCAGGCTGCGGGTCAAAGCGGCTTTATTGCCATGTGCCGGTTCGGGCGGATATATGCCGGGTTGCCGACTTTACGATTCGACGTCGTACAGCTCCGGATCGGCTTCGGCGACGAAACGGCTTGGCTCGCCGACCGCATACAAGCGCAGCGTGTGAAGCGCCCGCGTGCATACCGTATAAAACAGCCGGCGCTCCGACTCGCGGACATACGTGCCGGCCGATGCGTCCCATACAAGCACGGCGTCGAACTCGAGTCCTTTGGCCAGGTAAGACGGGAGGACGAGCAGGCCGGAGCCCAGCCGCGCATCGTCCCGGGTCAGCAGCCGCGCCGCCGCGCCTTCGGCCCGCAGCGCGGCGTGCGCACGGTAAGCGTCCGCCTGCGTGCGGCAGATGACGGCGACGGACTGCAGCCCGTCCGCCAGCAAGGCGGCGGCGTCCCGGGCGGCAAGCTGCGTCATACGCCCGGCGTCGGACGCGATGACGAGCGCGGGACGGCGGCCCGACCGTGTGACCGGCTCGACCGGTTCGCCCTCGGGAAGCAGCGAGGTGGTAAACGCCGAAATCTCCATGGTCGAGCGGTAGCTGCGCGTCAGACGGAACGTCCGGCAATGCTCCCGCCCGAATACGTCTTCGACCGGACCGTATCCGGTTAATCCGGCTTCCGCGAGAATCGATTGGTTCAGGTCGCCGAGCAGGGTGAACCGGGCCCGCGGGAACAGCTTGCGGAGCACGTACAACTGAAACACGTCGTAATCCTGTACCTCGTCGACGAGGACGTGGCGGACCGGATTAAACGTCTGAAGCCCTTCCAGAGACTCCTTCATGTACAGGAGGGCTGTCGCGTCCTCGTAAGGCACGGTCGACCGCGACAGCCATTCCAGCGCGTAGGTCTTCATGGAAGTCCAGTCCGGCGGCACGGCGGCTCCCGCCGCTTCGGCCATACGCCGGAACAGCGCTTCGTCCTCCAGCAGTTGCCGGTACATCGCCGGAATGTCCACGAAGCCGAAAGCCCCGACCTCTTCGAGAATCTCGTCGATCCGTTCCCCGACGCGCCTTTTCGCCCAATCCATCAATTCTTTGTCGGTGCCGAGGTAACGGGGATCGTTTTGGAGCTGGCGGAATACCCGTTTCGTTTGCCGTACGGCGTAAACCTTCACCGCGTCCACAATCTTTTCCTTCATCTTGTCCAGCCGGACGTGCGCCGGTTCCGCCGCATAACGGCCGTAGAACCAGTCTCTCAGCGTCTCGGCCGTCACGATCGGCTTCGTCCGGTAGATGACGTCGCGGAATATGGCGCCTTCGCGCTCCAAGTGCCCGATGTAGCGAAGAATGATGCGCATGTAGTCCGCCGACGTTTTGAACCGGATGCAGGCTTCCCGCCGGGCCCGCTCCGTCTCGTCGGTTTCGGCGAGCAGCTTTTCCATAAGCGCGTACCGGTCCTCGACGTGAAGCTGCTTGCCGATCCGGCCGGCCGCGTAGTCGTGGAACGTCATCTGGCGCATGTTCGACTCGCCCAGCTCCGGGAGAACCCCCGACACGTAATCCGCGAACAGAAGGTTCGGCGAGAACAGCACGATATGTTCCGCTTGGATCCGTTTGCGGTATTTGTACAGCAGATATGCGACGCGCTGCAGGGCGATCGACGTCTTGCCGCTGCCGGCCGCACCCTGTACGATCAGCACGGGCGAATGGTCGTCGCGGATGACGGCGTTCTGCTCGCGCTGTATGGTGGTGACGATGCTGCGCATGCGTTCCCCGGCGTTGCGGGACAGCATCTCCTGCAGGATCGTGTCGCCGATCTGCAGGCCGGTATCGATCGCGAATTCGAGCTCGCCGTTACGAATTCGGTACTGCCGCTTCAGGTCGACATAACCGCGCACCTCGCCCTCCGGCGTTTCGTACCGCGCTTCGCCCAGGCCGTAGTCGTAATAGACCCCGGCGAGGGGAGCGCGCCAGTCGAGCGTCAAATACCGCCCCGACGCTTCGTCCACGATCGAGCGTTTGCCGATGTATACCGGCTCGGCCGCCGATTGGCCTTCCTCGCGGAAGTCGATGCGGGCGAAATAGGGAGACGGCAGCGCTGCTTCGAGCGCCTGCCGCATCGCCGACGCGTGCCCGTAGCTGCGGTGCAACTCGGCCCAGACCTGCGTCTGCTGGCTGAGGCTGACGGCCGATTCGGCGGACGCCTGCGGGTCGATCGTCACTTCCTCCCACAGATGCTTCGCCAATTCGTTCATATCGGATTTGCGTTTGCGTTCCGTTTGTTCCCATTCGTCCAACTGTTTGCGGATGACGGCCGTCACGGCTTTCAGGCGAAGCCGTTCCGCCTGCAGTTCACGTTCGTCCATGTCCGACCACACTCCTTCATGAACATGTATCATACCACGAAGCCCGGCCGTTTTCCATTATATAACGCTTACAATCGCCCTCTCGCTCGGTTACGATGGAAGGGAACCCCTACAACGGCCAACAAAAGGAGAGTGTGACATTGGCAAGCAAGACAACCCGAATTTTGGTGAGTTCGTTGGCAAGTCTTCTGTTGTTCGCCGGTTCGGCGCAGGCGGGTTCGGCGGCCGGCGGTTCGCAGGCGAGCTGGACGTACACCGTTCAACCGCAGGATACGTTGTGGAAAATCGGCCAGAAATACGGCATTCCGCTTCGGGCGATGATCGGCGCCAATCCGCAGTTGTCCAACCCCGATATCGTCTGGGCCGGGCTGAAGATTCAGGTCCCGATCAAGCCGAGCACGTACGCGTCGGGACAATTCCCCCTGAAAAAAGGAACTTATCAGCCATTTGAAAACACATACGGAGAGCAGCGCGTCTGGACTCCCGACGGTTACACGACCCGCTCGCACGAAGGCGTGGACATTTTCGCCAAAAAAGGTACGCCCGTCTACGCGGCGATGGGCGGAACGGTCATCAACTACGGCTGGAACCAATACGGCGGCTGGCGTCTGACGGTCAAGGTCGATGATTCCACGGCCTTCTATTATGCCCATCTGTCCGGATACGCAGCCGGCATCGGGATGGGATCGACGATCCGCAAAGGGCAACTGATCGGATATGTCGGCGATACGGGATACGGTCCCGTCGGCACGTCGGGAAACTTTTTGCCGCATCTGCATTTCGGCATTTACAAAACCAACGTCTCGCCGTGGAAAACGGTTGATCCGTATGTGCATCTTCGCTGGTGGGCGTTGCAGCAATAATCGTTTGGACCGAAATCCGCCGGGCTTCCGGCGGTGTTTTATTGCCCGGTTCCGGAACGGATTAAACGGTTGTCCGCCGATTAGTTGCAACAGGACGGGTATATGCGCCGCATCGCCTACATATGAATGGAGTGTCGAGTTTCGACACATTCCCGGTTCAGGAAAGGAGCGGTCATGTGGAATCCGAAGCAAGACAACCGAGTGACGCTGCTGGTTATTCCCAATTCGACCCGTCCGGTCCGCAAGCTGCACGTGACGCGTCGGGGAGTGCGAGCGGCGGGAGTCATGACGCTTGCGGCTTTGCTGGGAACCGGCGCATGGGTGGCGCTTGAGCATCGGGCCCAGCGCATGGCTGCGGAAGCGCTCCGTCAGGAGATCGAACGCCAGCAAGCCGGGTACGAGGAATTGATCGACCGCAAGCAATCGGAATTAATCGAGCTGCAGAACCGGATCGCGGAATTGTCCGCGCAGGCGGCCGAAGTGGAACGGAGGCTCGCGGAGCTGCGGTCGCTGGAGAAAGAGCTGCAAGGGCTCGCGGGAGTTTCGCCGCCGCCCCGGCAGACGGCCGGAGCGTTGCCGCAAGCCCAACCCCCGGTTGCGGACGATCCGGAGGAATCGGCGTCCGACTTTTCCGCCGGCCGCGCGCCGTATGCGGGTGCAGGCTTGCCGGATATCGCGCTTGCGTACAACCCGCCCTGGTACGCGGCGAAAGGCTCGTCCCGCAAGGTCCGGTACGTCCCCGGAACCGGAATCGGCTTCGGCCCGGAGCCGAAATTCCGCAAGTCCGGCGTTACCGCCCTGTCGGCGGTTTCCCGTGCCGCCGTCGGCGGATACGCTCCCCCGCCGGGGGACGGCCCTGACGTCGCCAAGGCCGAGCCGCAGCGGTTGTCCGTCCGGTTCCAGGCGTTCGCGGCGGAGTCGGAACGTCTGGACGCCGACCTGAGCGAGCTTGCGGAGGAGCTTCGCCGGAAGGAGAAGCTGCAGCGGGCGACGCCGTCGATCTGGCCGACGCGTTCCAGGCTCGTGACGTCGGGCTTCGGCTATCGCCGCGATCCGTTTACGGGAAAAACGACGATGCACGAAGGGCTCGACATCGACGGAAAAACGGGAGACGACGTGTATGCCGCCGCCGAGGGAACCGTCCTCCAGACGGGGTTCGATTCGTCCAGGGGCCATTTCATTGTCATCCGCCATACGGCTGCTCTGCAGACGATTTATATGCATCTCAGCAAAGTGTTGACGAAACCGGGGCGGACGGTGAAAAAGGGCGAGCTGATCGGCCGGGTCGGCTCGACCGGACGCAGTACGGGATCGCATCTCCATTATCAGGTGGAAGTCGGAGGCAAGCCGGTGAATCCGGCCAAATACTTGCCTTCGTCGCAAAGCTGAACGAAAGGGAAAAGGAGGAAGGCTATGTTCGGGAGTAAGAAGAGGCTGTTCGGCGCTAGAGGCAAACCGGTGCACGTCGAGACGCTGATCGGCAAAGGAACCGTTATCGAGGGCAAAATCGTAAGCGAAGCGGGGCTGCGCGTGGAAGGCCATGTCCGCGGCGACATCGAAAGCACGGGAGACGTGTCCATCGGGGAACAAGGAGTTGTCCACTCGAACATCGTCGCGCGCAACCTATACGCCGCCGGGACCATTCACGGCAGCGTCAAGACGGAGGGCAGGCTTGTGCTGGCGGAGAGCGGCAAGCTGTTCGGCACGATCGACGCCGGGCTGCTGAACATCGCCGAAGGCGCTTTGTTCCAGGGTTCGTCGAAGATGGAGCCGAGACCGGCCGGGGGCAAGGACGCCATCCCGATCAAGGCCAAAGGGGAAAACGCGAAGGAATCGGGCAAAGACAAGCCGGAGTCCCAAGCGGCGGGATAAGCGGTTCGACGCGATTCTTCGACAAAAAACGGCAATACGCCTATACGCCGGGGAATTTTTCCGATATAATAGAGGCAAATTGTGACAAGCCGTAACCCCGGCGAAGGAGGCAGGCATGAAGGCGGAGGTCATCAACCCCTTTTTGGAATCGGCGCGCTCCGTGCTGGAGCAGTTGATTCAGGTCAGACCCACGATGGGGAACCTCGGACTGCAAGAGATCAAAGTCTCCCAGGATTATATCCATATCCGTATAGGCATAACGGGGCAAATGACCGGCAACGTGATGTTCGGGCTTCCCGAGCCTGTCGCCCTGAAACTGGTTTCGGTGATGATGGGCGGGTTCGCCGTTTCCGAGCTGGACGAGATAAGCGAGAGCGCCATATCCGAGCTGGGCAACATGATCAGCGGCAACGCCAGCACGCTGCTCTACAATCAAGGCATTCACATCGACATTACGCCGCCTGCGGTGATCCGCATGGATACGGCGCAGCAGTACGCACGGGCCAAAGCGCTGACGGTTCCGTTGTTTTTGGAGCAGATCGGCGAGATGAACATTCAGGTCATCGTGGCGTGACCCAGTTGCATAGAAAGCGACCGAACCGGCGTCCGCGCCGGTTTTTTTGCGGACCGGGGATTTGTGCCGCAGGGGCTCACGAACCGCTTCCGGCGAGAGGCGGGGCCATACGCGAGGGAGGTGCGGGATGATGCCGCTGAAAGGGAAAATCGTTGCGATTACCGGCGCTTCCAGCGGGATCGGGGCCGCCATGGCGAAGTCGTTCGCGGAGAGAGGCGCGACGGTCGTGCTGATGGCGCGGTCGACGGCCGAGCTGGAGGCGCTGGCGGTCCGGTTGCCCGGCCCGGCATACGCGGTCCGGCTCGATGTGACTTCGGACGAGTCGGTGGCGGCCGCGTTCGCGGAGACGGCGGAGAGAGCCGGGAGCGTCGACGTGCTGGTCAACAACGCCGGATTTGCCCGGTACGGCGCTGTCTCCGATATGTCCGTGAAGGATTACGCCGCGATGATGGACGTGAACTACCTGGGCGCGGTGCGCTGCACGAAAGCCGTACTGCCGGACATGCTGGAGCGGGACACCGGCCATCTGGTGTATACCGCGTCCATATTGGGCAAAATCGGAAGTGCGCGCGCGTCCGCGTACGCCGCCTCGAAGCATGCGCTGCTCGGCTTCGTCAACAGCATGCGGCTGGAGCTGGCGGGGACGGGGATCGCGGTGACCGCGATCAATCCCGGATCGGTGGACACGCCGTTTTTCGGCAAGGCCGATCCGGGCGGCGCTTACGCGGCCAAAGTGAAGCGCTTCATGCTGAAGCCGTCCGAGGTTGCGGAGAACGCGGCGAGAGCGGTCGAACGGCGCATGCGCGAAGTGGATCTGCCGGCGTACGCGCGCTGGGGAGCCCGGTTGTTCGGGCTGTGGCCCGGCGGTTACGAAAAAATGGCGGCGAAGTTCCTGAACAAGCTGCGATAAAGCGAGGCGAAAGACGGAGATGATGCGGACAGACCGGCGTTTGCCGCAGCGGATGCGGCTGGACGATCCGTACCCGGACATCGCGATGTACGCGATCACGTACGAGAGCCAGGGGCTTCGGGTCAAGGGGCTGCTGGCGCTGCCACAACCGGAGGAGCCGGGCGGCGATTCGCGGCCGCTGCCTGGTCTCGTCTACTGCCGGGGCGGCATCAAACGCATCGGCATGGTGCAACCGGGAAGGCTGGCCGCGTTCGCCCGGCAAGGGTACGCGGTATTCGCTCCGCTGTACCGCGGCAACGAAGGCGGCGAAGGCTTCGATCAGTTCGGAGGCGATGACCGCCACGACGTATACGAGGCGATCCGGCTTCTGCGGGAGCTGCCGGAGACAGACGGTCGTCCGGTCTCGCTGGTCGGCTTCTCCCGCGGAGCCATCATGGCGATGATGGCCGCGCGGGACGTGCCGGACGATGTGGCCGCCGTCGCGGTCTGGAGCGGCGTATCCGACCTGCTGCTGACGTACGAGGAACGCGTCGATCTGCGCCGCATGCTCAAGCGCGTCGTCGGCCATCCGGTCAAGGACGCCGAAGCCTACCGGGAAAGATCGCCCGTATATTGGGCGGACGCGATCTCGGCTCCGGTCTTGATCGTGCACGGCACCGCCGACGACAACGTCGGGGCGGAGCACGCCCGCCGGCTGGCCGGGGCGCTCGCCGCGGCCGGGAAACCGCACGAGGTGCTGCTGTGCGAAGGCCGCGGACATGTCTTCCTGCCCGAATATGAGGAGCAAGCCGCGGCCGCGATCTGCGAATGGTTCCGCGCCGTCGGCGCGGCGGGCGGATCATCGGGGGAGTTTTCACCTTTGCCGCGGGCGGGCAAATCGGCTAAAATGAAGGAATGATCTCGGATCGAGAAGGATTCGGAACAAAGACAGGATGAGAGAGATGAATAAACAAGTTGCTGTGCTGAACCTTCCCGGCTGGCTTGCCGACAAATGGGCCGAGCGGGGTTACGAATCGCCGACGCCCGTACAGAGCGAGGTCGTTCCGGCATTGGCCGGAGGCGAGGACGTCGTGGCCCGCTCGGGCACGGGCACCGGCAAGACGCTGGCGTTTTTGCTGCCGGTGCTGCAGGGGATCGACGCCGATTCCCAGGCCGTGCAGGCGGTTGTGCTTGCGCCGACCCGCGAGCTGGCGGCTCAGCTTCAACAGGAGGCCGAATACTGGACGGCCGGCACGGCGCTGCGGACCCAGATGCTGATCGGAGGGGCTTCGCTGGAGCGCCAGGTGGACAAGCTCAAGGAGAAACCCCATCTCATCGTGGGAACGCCGGGCCGCGTTGCGGAGCTGATCAAGCTGCGCAAGCTGTCGCTGCATCAGGCGAAATGGATTATCGCGGACGAGACGGATCAACTGCTTGAGCTGGGGGACGACCGCGATCTCGAAACGGTGCTGAAGGCGGCCCCCCGGGACAGGCGCATCGGATTTTTCTCCGCGACGGTGACGGAGCCCGTGCTGGAGCTGGCGCGCCGCTGGATGCCGGAGCCGCGGTTCGTGTCGATCTCGCCGGACGAACGCGTGCCGCGCGCGATCACGCACGTCTATCTGACGGCGGAAGCCCGGGACAAAAAAAATGTCCTGGCGAATCTGATCAAGTCGCTGAAGCCGAAAGCGGCGATTGTCTTCGTGAACGAGACGGGGCCGATCCGCGATTTGCTGGGACGGCTGCGCGGGGAAGGCATCGCGGCGGACACGCTGTTCGGCCAGCAGAGCAAGCAGGGGCGCGCGGCCGTCATGCAGCAGTTCCGCAAAGGGAAGATCAAGGTGCTGATCTCCACGGACGTCGCGGCCCGAGGCTTGGATATCCCCAATTTGACGCACGTGTTCCAGTTCGATCCCGCGCCGAGCGCGGACGCCTACGTCCACCGGTCCGGGCGGACCGGGCGGATGGGAGCGCCGGGTACGGTCATATCGCTGGCGGCGAAAAACGAGGAATTTATCGTCAAGAAATTCGAGAAGCAGCTCCGCGTTCCGATTGAGCGGAAAGTGCTGATCGGCGGCAAGCTCGTGACGCCGCTGTCGCCGGAGGAGGCGGCCAAGCTTAAGGAACGCGAAGCGGCCCGCCGCAAGCGGGAGCCGTCGTCGGCTCCGATCCGGACGGCATCCGTCAGGACGGCTGCGGCTCCGGCAGGGAGAAAGCCGGCTCAGGGGAAGCCGTCGTCGGCTGCTCCGGCGGCGCCCGCCAAGAAGAAAAAGGCCGCCAAAAAACAGGACAAAAACAAAGGCGCGCCCAGATGGCTGAAGGCGAAATGGGAGCAGGGCGCGTCTCCGGAGGGACAGGCTTGACATGAGAGCGAGACGCATCCTGTTCGGGCTGATCGCGGGGCTGTTCGCGCTGGCGGCGCTGGCTTGCGCCCTGCTGATCTACGTCCGCCCGGACAAAGAGCTGACGCTGGACTACAAGCCGTTTAAACCGCGGGCCAACCTGCTTCAGGGGCTGCTGACGGGCAATCCCGAGCTTGTACTGACGGAGAGCGATATCCGCAGCCTCGTGATGGCCCAGCTCTCCGCCAACAGAAGGCCCCGTCCGGGGGTCGAAATCGTCGGGGCCGATCTGCGGCTGGATGGGGACCGCGTAAGCGCCGATCTGAATCTCCGGTATCGGGAACGGGCGGATATCGGGGCCCGGCTGACCTTCCGGCTGATCTGGCGGGACGGTGTGCTCACGGTGCGCCACGAGGAGACGAACATCAAATCGCTGAGCGTGCCCGCCTCCTGGTTCCGCGTGCCGGATTACTCGCTTCCGCTGGCCGAGCTGTTGCCCGCTCCCATCGTCATCCGCGATCTTCAGTTTAGAGGGAAAGAAATTGTCTTGACGCTGGGCTTGGACCGGTGAGGCCGCGGGCTCGAACCTGGCGGCCCTAAACTTAAAATAACGATTGACAGGCCCATATCGGCATGATATGATCTGGTAAAATAAAGCCGATAGGTATACTAGGAATTGCTGGTAATCCGCTCTATTTTACCTGTCCGCCACATAAAGGAGAGAACACGCGAACATGAACAAAAGTCGAAACAAGTGGGGTTGGTCGCTGCTTGCGGTACTTCTCGCCTTTTCCGTCGTTCTGTCGGCATGCGGCCAAGGCAAGACGCAAGGAGACGCTTCGCAGGGCGAAGGCGGCCAAGCTGCCGGCGGGGAACTGGCCGGCAAAAAAATCGCCTTGATCATGCAGTTGAACATCGGTACTTTTTCCTCCCAATATATCGAAGGCGTAAAGGAACAAGCCGAAAAGCTCGGCGGCAAGGTGACGGTATTCGCGTCGGACAACGACCTCGCCAAAATGGCGTCCAACCTCGACGCGGCGATTAACCAGAAATTTGACGGCATCCTGATCGACCACGGCACGGCCGAAGCGCTCGAAGCGGGCGTCAAAAAAGCCGTCGAGAAAAATATTCCGGTTGTCGCGTTTGACGCGGACCTGAAAGTGCCGGGCGTAACCGTCCTGCAGCAAAACGACAAAAAGCTGGCCGAGCTGTCGCTCGAGCAGTTGGCCAAAGATATCGGCGGCAAAGGCAACATCGTCAAAATCTGGGTGGCCGGTTTCGCGCCGATGGAGCGCCGCCAAGTCGCTTATGAAGCGTTCCGGGCCAAATATCCGGACATCAAGGAAGTCGCGGCGTTCGGGGCGGCTACGCAGAACACCGCTCTCGACACGCAAGCGCAAATGGAAGCGATTCTGACGAAATACCCGAACAAAGGCGACATCACGGCCGTATGGGCGTCTTGGGACGAGTTCGCCAAAGGCGCAGCCCGCGCGATTCAGCAGGCCGGCCGCACGGAAATTAAAATCTACGGCATCGACATGAGCGACGAGGATCTGCAAATCATCCAGGACCCGAATTTCTCCTGGGTCGCATCGGCGGCGGTCGATCCGAAGGATATCGGCAAAGTTCAGGTGCGTTACCTGTATCACAAATTCAAAGGCGAGCAAACGCCTGACGTCGTCGAGCTTGATCCGTCGTTCGTGACCCGCGACGCGCTGCCGAAGGACAAACAAATTTCCACGGCTGAGCTCAGCCAGTATGTCAAAGGCTGGGGCGGCAGCGAGCAAGGCTACACGGATTGGCTGCGGGCTCTGGAAAAAAAATAATCGGATGATGTGAACGGGAAGAAGGGACCATCGGGCTTGGCCGGTGGCCTCTTTTTCCGCTGTTACGAGATCAAATCGGGAGAGGAGGCCGGAGATGGACGTATTGCAGATGAAGGGCATCGTCAAGACGTTCTCCGGCGTGCAGGCGCTCAAAGGCGTCGACTTCAGCGTGCGCGGCGGCGAGATTCATGCGCTGCTCGGCGCCAACGGGGCCGGGAAAAGCACGCTGATGAAAATATTAAGCGGGGCGTACAGCTCGGACGGCGGGACGATAACGATCGGCGGGCGCGAAGTGACGTTCCGCAGCCCGACCGATGCGATGGCTGCGGGCATTCATTGCGTCTACCAGGAAGTCGACACGGCGATCGTCCCGTCCTTGTCGGTGGCGGAGAACGTATGGCTGGACCGGTTCGCGTTCGGCGGCGCGCTTGTGAACTGGCGGTCGCTGGAGGCGGAAGCGAAGCCGCTGTTGTCCCGCGTCGGGCTCGACGTCGATCCGTCCATGAAGGCGGGGCAGCTCAGCATCTCGCAGAAGCAGCTTCTTCTGATTGCGCGCGGGCTGTCGCGGCGGGTGTCTCTTCTCGTGCTGGACGAGCCGACCGCTCCGCTGAGCGACACGGAGACGAAGCGGCTGTTCGGTATCGTGCGCAGCCTGGCCCGCGAGGGGGTGGCGAGCGTCTTTATCTCGCACCGGCTGCCCGAAGTGTTCGAACTGTGCGACCGGTTGACGGTGCTGCGCGACGGAAGCGTGGTCGGCACATGGGCTACCGCCGACAGCAGCCCCGGTGAAGTCGTGCGGCACATGCTCGGTCGATCGCTGGAGGACGAGTCCCGGCAAGCCCGCCGCCGGACGGGCGAGGTGGCGCTGGAGGTGCGCGGGCTTCGCGCCGGCACGAAGGTCAAAGGCGTCGACCTGGAGGTTCGCCGCGGCGAGGTGCTCGGCGTCGCCGGATTGGTCGGCGCGGGCAAGACGGAGCTGTCCCGGTTGCTGTTCGGCGCGGACAAGCCCGACGGAGGAACCATCGTGTGGGAAGGAAGCGAGCTGCGGCTGGACAGCCCCCGCCAGGCGGTCAAGGCCGGCATCGCGCTTGTTCCGGAGGAGCGCCGGGCGCAAGGCGTGCTCGTCGAGGAATCCGTCGAGACGAACCTGACGCTGCCGTCGTTGAAGCGGCTGGGGGGAGCCTTCGGCTGGTTGAACCGAGGGAAATCGCGCGAACTGGCGAACGGTATTATCGCCAAGCTGGGCATCGTGCCGAACGACCCGGGCCGCAAAGTCAAATGGCTGAGCGGCGGCAATCAGCAAAAGGTCGCCATCGGCAAATGGCTGCCGCTCGAATCGGAGCTGTACCTGTTCGACGAACCGACCAAAGGCGTCGATGTCGGGGCCAAGGCGGAGATCTTCCGCGCGGTGCGCGAGATGGCGGACCAGGGCAAATGCGTGGTGTATTTTTCCTGCGAGATCGACGAAATTTTGCGGGTGGCGGATCGGGTTGCGGTCATGAGCTACGGACGAATCGTGCGCGTGCTGGACGGCGCGGACGCGACGGCGGAGAACATCCTGTATTACGCAAGCGCCGGTGAAGGAGAGGGAGCATGAAGTCGAAACTGTTGGACTGGACGTATACGTATGGGGCTCTGTCGGTCATCGCGCTTGTCGTCGTGTTTTTTTCGGCGGTGAATCCGAACTTTTTGACTTATGACAATATATCGGACATCCTGCGGTCCATTTCGATTGTGGCGTTTGTCGCCATCGGCGTGACGTTCTCGCAGATTGTGGACGGCTTCGACCTGTCGGTCGGTTCGACCGTGTCCATGACGACCGTTGTTGCCGCGACGATGATGGTTTGGTACGAGATGCCGCTGATCGTCGTGCTGACCGTGCCGCTGGCGATCGGGATTTTGATCGGTCTGCTCAACGCGTTTCTTATTGTGAAGGTGCGCATTCCGGACCTGCTGGCGACGCTTGCGACGATGTACGTGATCGGCGGCATTCACAAGACGTATACGAAGGGATTCTCGATCTACAACAACATGCAGATGACGGACGGAACCAAAGCGCCCGGCAAATTTTCGGAATCGTTCCTCTGGATCGGCCAAGGCAAGCTGTTCGGCGTGCCGGTCCCGGTCATCCTGATGATCGTGGCGGTTGTTCTCGTGCACGTATTCCTGAAATATACGCGCTGGGGCCGTCAAATGTATATTACCGGCGGCAACCGGGAGGCGGCCCGTCTGTCGGGCATCCCCGTCAACCGGGTGCGCGTGTTCGCCTATGCGGTCTCCGGCTTGTTCGCCGCGATCGGCGGCATTTTGTTCGCCGCGCGTATCGGCTCCGGCCAAGTGGACGCCGGCGCTCCGCTGCTGATGGAATCGGTCGCGGCCGTGTTCGTCGGCTTTTCGGTTATGGGAGCGGGCAAGCCGAACGTCATCGGCACGTTTTTCGGCGCGGTGCTGATCGGCGTGCTGTTGAACGGCTTGACGATGCTGAACGTGCCGTATTACGCCTTCGACATCGTCAAAGGCACGGTGCTGGTGCTTGCGCTGGCGGCGACGTTTATGCATATCCGGTCGTCCCGGCTTCGTTAAGTTGATCGCATCGCAAACGAGAAAACCCGCAGGTGCGGCTGCCCCGGAAGGGAGCCGTGTCTGCGGGTTTTTTGGCATGTTCGGCAGGCAGAGGGAGCCGGCGGAGGCTCCTTTGCCATGCGATGAAGATCGGGTGGGGCCTTCGGGTAGCCGCCGTGAGCCCATCGGAGCGGTTGGGACCGTTGGAGCCGCTGGGGCGCGAACCTGCCGATTTCGCTGGACAGCCCCGTCGGGCGGGGCGAATAAGGAAGCGGCCCGTGCACCGGTCCTTGCGGATAGGCGTAGGGGCCGCTCCCGATCTGTTGCGCGCACCGGCGTACGGGCCGCGCACTGAGCGGCTCCCCTTCGTCTCGACGAGCGCCGGCGATTCTCCTCCGGTTGCTATTTCTTCTTATTCTTATACTGCGCGTAGACGATTTCGCCCGTATCCAGCTTGGCGATCTCGTCCGCCGTCCAGCCGACGAGGCGCGACGCGCCTTTGACGCCCGTCAGTTTAATCTTGTATTTTTGCTCCAGCGTCTGATGCAGCGCAGGCATGTCGGCCTCCGTCAATTCCTTCAGCTTTTTCTTGCCGTGAATCTGTCCGAGAATGACCCCGATCGATTCCGCCGCCAGGCTCGTGTTCGGCTGGATGCGGGCGCTGCCGTAGGCGATGGCGGACGCGCCGACATTTTTCCCGGCCATGATGACGTTCTCGTAGTTCTTCAGCAAAAAGCTGCGCAGCGGCATCCCGTATTTGTCCGGACGCCCCATCTCGATCCCCCATTTGTTGGCGCTGGTGCCCTGGAGATCGAGGGCATACCCGGCGATGCTGACGTTATCCCAGAACATTTTGGCTCCGAGCAGGTCCGACGGCTTCAGCACGTAATCGGTCTCGTAGTGGTTGTATTCGCGTATGTACAAATACGACGGGTAGCCGTTGATCTCCGCGTGTTCCCAGCCGACGATGTTGCGGCGGAAATGCTCCAGGATGGCCGGTATTTCCTTTTGGCCGAGCTCGATCGCTTCGGCGACGGACTTCGGATCGGCCGGGTCTACCGTATAGATGAGCAGCGCGTTGATCAGCACCTCGCCGTCGCGCTGGTTGATCGCGTTCAGTCCGCGCATGAACACCCGGTCGTTGGAGGGCTTGTACCTCTTCGTCATCCCCGACAAATTGATCGCGTAGCTGCCGTCGACCCAACCAGGGCCGTATTTGGCGCTGCGCTCTTCGGCGGTCATGCTGTTGAAATGGGTTTGGAACTTCTTCCAATCGACATTTTTGAACTTCATCATATAACCCGCGCTCATGTACTCGATGTTCGATTGGCCGTAGAAAGCTTCGAGGCCCGGCATGCGCGTCGCCTTGAGCTTCGATACGAGCGAGGCGTTGTCCGTATTCTCGACCCAGTAGCCGGCGCGGATCGCGCGGGTTTCGCCGGCCGACGTTTTATACTCCAGCTCCGCGACGGCGGTTTGCCCCGGGATGCCGGGGACCTCGCGGACGCCCAGGATCGTCACGCCGGATTCGACGGGCAGCCCTTGCATCAGCTTGGCGAAATACGCCTCGTATTCCGGCAGCTTGCGGATTTTGCCGCTCTTGAAGCCGTCGAACAGCTCCTTCACGCGGCCTTGCGTCAGCGACTTGCCGCTGTCGTCCTTCACGTCGTCGAGGAACAGCATCTCGCCGAGCAGCACCTGGCCGCCGACGCGGGGCATCGGATCGAGAATTTTCACGCGCAAGCCCTCGTCGGCGGCCGCCCGGGCGAGATACAGCCCTTCCAGCTCGCTGCCGATAAGCACGACATCGTATGATTCGGCCTGGGCCGACTGAGCAGGCGTCTGCGAGGCAGACGGGCCGGCCGTGCCGGCGGGAGCCGCGGACGAGGCCGGAGCGGACGGCGGCGGAACGGGAGTTGCGGCGGTCTCGGCCGACTCGTCGGCGCATCCCGCCAGCAGCAGCATAATCGCGAGCAGCGCGGAGGCGGCACAGGCTCTTAAGCCCCGCAGCCGTCCGCGGTCGGATACGGTGGAAGATAATGATTTCAAAACGTTCAAAATTCGCTGTCTCCTTTGGTTCAATTGGCCGATCGTTGGAAATCCGTTTCTATTATATCAGCCGCGGAAAGGAATGGGAGATTATTTTTGCGAGTTTTTTGGGGCGACCCCCGGAAAAATATGCTTGCGGGCGAAAGGTATGTATCAGAGGCGCCTGACTACTAACTTGAGGAGTGATTGATGAGATGAAATCCGCATGGGCAAAACGTTTTCTGGTAACCGGTCTCGCCGTCGCGATGACCGCCGGCGGGGCAACCTCCGCGTTCGCGAAAGGAAAGGACAAGGACGACGACCGCTGGAAGCCGGCTCAATCCTGGCAATGGAACAACGACAAGTTCGGCCATGACAACAAATTCAATAACTTCGGCAAGAAAACCATCAACATCAAGCTGGAATTCGACGATGTCAAAGGCGCGGACGTGGAGTGGGCGCTCCGCTACATCGCCAGTCTGGCGGCCAAAGGCGTATTCCAAGGTTATGAAGACGGCACGTTCCAGCCTCGCAAACCGATCTCGCGCATCGAAGCGATTACCGCTGCGGTCCGCCTGATGGGTCTGGAAGAGCAAGCCCAAGCCAAAATGAACGCCGATCTGAACTTCAAGGACGCCGAGAAAGTAGAGAAAAAATACGGCTGGGCGGTTGGCTACGTCCAAGTCGCGCTGGAGAACGACCTGTTCCTGGAGACGGAAACGATGGTGGAGCCGGAGAAGCCGGCCGACCGTCTGTGGGCGACGATGCTGCTCGTTAAAGCGCTGAAGCTGACGGACGAAGCCAAAGCGAAAATGGGCACGAAGCTGCCGTTCAGAGACGCGAAGGACATTCCGGCCGGTGCAGTCGGCTACGTAGCCGTAGCGGTGGAGAAAGGTCTGATCGACGGTTACGAGGACAACACGTTCCGCCCGAACAAAACCGTTACCCGTGCCGAACTGGCCGCTCTGCTGGACCGGACGGAAAATGAAATGCCGGAATCGAAAGATACGATCAAAGGCACAGTAACCGCAGCCGTGTACAATAACACGCTGACGCTGCAGAAAAACGGCCAGACGCTGAATCTGAACGTCGATCCGAACGCGTTCGTGTTCAAAAACGGCGTGCGCATCTCGCTGGATCAACTGCAGCCGGGCGACGCTGTGAAAGTCCGCCATTACAACAATCTTGTCATTTTCATCGAAGTGACCGGCACCGGCACGCTGCCGCCGCAAGCGTTCACCGTCAGCGGCACGCTGCTGTCGACCACGTTGAACACGCAAGGCCGTCTTGCGACGATTACGGCTGCCGTCCACAACGCGCAGACGAATCAAACCACCGCGATCGTATATCCCGTAGCCGATAACGTCACGCTGGTGGGCGACGTTTCCCGGTTGCAAGCGGGCAAAACGGTTGAATTGTCCGGAGTCGGCAACACGGTCAACAAAATTGTGATCAAGTAAGCCGCCCGTCTCATGTTTTGACGCAAGAAGGTTTCTCAAGGTTGGATTGCGATTGGACCCGGACCCTTGTCATGTTATTCCCATCATCCCCCTCCGCTTTGGCGGAGGGGGGCTTTTTTATTTTCGCGCCAAGTCGAAATTTGTCATGAAATTGCCGCCGATGTGCAGAATTCAACCAGGCGAAAGTTGCCCGAATCAGGCGGAATTTCGGACGTTTTGCCGAGTGCCGCACATCCCCGTCCTCCCCCGTTCATCGCATGCGCCGATCTTAACTTCGCCCGCATAGGCGCGCCGTTCTGCATCAAATTGAATTTTGCGGATAGACGTGCAACGCATGCCGAAAGTAAGGTAAAGATAACGGCAACAAGTGCAGCAAACTCGCGAAAGGAGACGCCGCCATGAACACCTCGGTTACGCAGACGGCCGCGCGGCCGGAAGCGCGCCCACGGGCGAACCGTTCCCTCTGGGCCCGGCTGAACAAAAACAAGCTGATGTATCTCATGATTCTGCCGGGGCTGATTTATTTCCTCATCTTCAAATACTTGCCGATGTGGGGGCTCGTCATCGCATTCCAAAATTACCAGCCGTTCCTCGGCATTCGCGGCAGCGAGTGGGTCGGCTTCGAGCATTTCGAGCGGCTTTTCAACGAACCGACCTTCTGGATGCTGTTCCGGAATACGATCACGCTGTTTATTCTGAACCTCGTGTTTTACTTCCCGGTGCCGATTATTCTGGCGCTGATGCTCAACGAGGTGCGGGTGAAGTTTTTCCAGCGCACGGTGCAGACGCTTATTTACATCCCGCACTTCATGTCGTGGGCGATTATCGTTTCCTTGACTTACGTCATGTTCACGACGCAGGGCGGCCTGATCAACGAGTGGCTCGCGTCCATGGGCTTCCAGAAGATCAGCTTCCTGACCGAAGAAGCCTGGTTTCGCCCGCTTTATGTGATGCAGGTCATCTGGCGCGAAGCGGGATGGGGTACGATCATCTACCTCGCGGCGATCGCGGCGGTCGATGTGCAACTGTACGAAGCTGCCCGCATGGACGGCGCCGGCCGGTTCCGCCAGCTCTGGCACGTGACGCTGCCGGCGATCCGCAGCACGATTATCGTGCTTCTGATCCTGAAGGTCGGCGACATTTTGGAGCTGGGCTTCGACCACATCTTCCTGATGCTGAACGGCGCGAACCGCGAAGTCGCGGAAATTTTCGACACGTACGTTTACACGGCCGGCTTGCGGCAAGGGCAATTCAGCTATAGCGCCGCCGTCGGATTTTTCAAAGCGGCCGTCGGTCTCGTCATGATCGTCTTCGCGAACAAACTCGCCAAGCGTTACGGCGAAGAAGGCATTTATTGAGAAAGGAGCGGGTGTGGGATGGTACATGACAAAACGCTCGGCAGCCGCCTGCTCGATGTGTTTATTTACAGCAGCTTGACTCTGTTTGCCCTGATTACGTTTCTGCCGTTTGTCCATGTGATCGCGGGATCGTTCGCGACCGTGGAAGAGATGCTGCAGAAGAACTTTATCCTGTTCCCGACGAAGTTTTCTCTCGACGCTTACCGGTTTATTTTCTCGACGGACACGATATTCCGGGCGCTGATGGTGTCGATCGGCATCACGGTCGTCGGAACGGCCGTCAGCATGACGCTGACCTCGATGATGGCGTACGGTCTGTCCCGCAAGGATCTGGACGGCCGCCGCACGCTGATGTTCCTCGTCGTGTTCACGATGATGTTCAACGGCGGCATGATTCCGACGTTTATCGTCGTCAAGTCGCTTGGATTGCTCGACACGTATGCGGCGATGATTCTGCCGACCGCGATCAGCGCGTTTAACCTGATCATCCTCCGCAACTTCTTCCAGAACATACCGGACGGCCTGGAGGAATCGGCAAAAATCGACGGTTGCAACGACTTCGGCATCCTGTTCCGGATCGTGCTGCCGCTGTCCATGCCGGCAATCGCCACCATTTCGCTGTTCTATGCGGTGTCCTACTGGAACATGTTCCAGCAGGCGGTGCTCTACATCAACGATTCGGAGAAGTGGCCGATTCAGGTGCTGCTGCGCCAGATCGTCATCGTCTCCAGCGGCCTGCAGGCGGACACCTCGGAGCTGGGCGGAGACTTCGTCCCGCCTCCGGAGAATACGATCAAGATGGCCGTCGTTGTTGTCGCCACGCTGCCGATATTGCTCGTCTATCCGTTCCTGCAGAAGCATTTCGCCAAGGGCGCGTTGCTCGGCTCGATCAAAGGCTGACGCGCCGGCTCCCCTTCCGGGGCCCGCGCGGGATTATTCTACGGTAGGCTCCCGCCCGCAAGGGCGGGTGACTATACACTAGCATTCCCCAATCCTTTATAAACTGGAGGGTCTAGCATGAACAAAATGGCGAAGAAGAAATGGCTGTCCAGCGTAGCGGTACTTGCTTCCGTATCCTTGGTGGCCGCCGCTTGCGGCGGTAAAGACGATTCCAGCGGGGCGAGCGCTTCTCCGAGCGCGGGGGCCGGACAATCCGGACCGGTTCATATCACTTGGACGACGCCGCTGTATACGCAGTCCGTGCCGAAGGACACCGTCCTGAAACTCGTCGAGGAAAAAGTCGGCGCGAAGCTCGACATCACCTGGGTGCCGGACGCGGTGAAGGAAGACAAACTGAACACCGCGATCGCCTCCAACACGCTGACGAAAATCGTTACGGTGCAGGACATTAAAATGTCGTCGTTCCAAAACGCGGCGAAAGCGGGAATGTTCTGGGAGATCGGGCCGCTGCTGAAAGATTACCCGAACCTGAGCAAAATCAACGAGACGACGCTGAACAACATCAAAATCGACGGGAAAATTTACGGCATTCCCCGCGAGCGCCCGCTGTCGCGCCAAGGCATCGTCATCCGTCAGGACTGGCTGGATAACCTCGGCTTGAAGCAGCCGAAAAACATCGACGAATTGTACCAGGTTCTGAAAGCGTTCACGCTGAACGATCCGGACAAAAACGGCAAAAACGACACGTTCGGACTGACGGAGCGGAACGACCTGAAGTTCGGCGCTTTCAAGACGATCGCCTCCTATATGGGCACGCCGAACGAATGGGGAGAAGTGGACGGCAAGCTGATGCCGGAATTCACCTTCCCGCAATACGTGGAAACGATGAAGTTCTTCAACAAGCTGTACAAGGAAAAGCTGATGAACGACGACTTCGCCGTCACGAGCAAAACGCAGCAATGGGAGAAATTCTCCAAAGGCCAGGCGGGCGTCTACGTCGGCAACATGGTCGACGGCAAAAACTTGTACAACGACAGCGTCAAAGTGAATCCGAACGTCAAAATCGACATTTTCAACCGGCTGGCCGGTCCGGACGGCAAAGAACGGGTATGGGCGCAAGCGGGCCACAACGGCATCTTCGTCATTCCGAAAACGGCCGTCAAGACGGAGGCCGAGCTGAAGCAAATTTTGGGCGTGCTGGACAAAATGAACACGGTCGAAGTGTTCAACCTGCTGAAAGTGGGCATCGAAGGCGTTCACTACAAATTGCTGGGCGACGGCAAATACGAAGAGATCCCCGAGGCGAAAGACGCGCGCGAGCAGGAAGTTCGTCCGCTCGATTCGATCATCGGTCTCGACCTCACCAATCTGAAAGTCGCCAACGATCCTCTGCGCGAGAAATATGAAGCGCTGACGATCGACAACGCCAAGATGGTTGTCGCCAACCCGGCAGAAGCGCTCGATTCGCCGACGTTTACGACTCGCGGCACGGAGCTGAAAAAAATCATCGACGACGCGACAATCAAGTTCATTATGGGAAATATCGACGAAGCCGGCTTCCAGGCGGAAGTCGAAAAATGGAAGAAAAACGGCGGCGACAAAATCATCGAGGAAATCAACGCCGCATACGCGAAATCCAAATCCTGATTCCGCGGAAACCGCTCTCCATCAGAAGCCTCGCCCTTTCGGGGGCGGGGCTTTTTTTGTTGGGCTTTCGCGGCAAAAGTTGAAAACGGTCTATGGCTTGTAACGGACTTATGCCGGATGATAGGATAAGGAGGTTCCATGCGGTCCGCTGGTGTGTGATAATAGGAATAGACAAATCGCAACTGGGGGGGCGCGTCCATGTCGAAATTTTTATTCCGGTTACTCAGCTTTAGTATTTTGCTGGGAGCGGTGCCGGTTGTTTTTATCGGCGTCATTTCCTATTTCATCGCTTCGGGCGATATAGAGGAAAAGGTCAAGCAAGGCAACGAACAAATCCTGCTTCAAACGCAGATGCGGGTCGAACAAGTGATGCGAACGCTGGAGCTTTCCGCCGTGCAATACGCCAGCTCGCCGCTGGCAACGAAAGCGATTACGCAGAGCCTCACTCCCGACGATTACCAGCAAGTGCGCGATTTGTCTCAGGGGCTGTACAGCATGCAGACGTTCGGCAGCATCAGCGAGGCGTACCTGATCAGCCTGGATAACGACTGGTCGATCAACTTCCGGTCGTTCCAGCCGTTTAACGCCTTGTCCAACCGCGATACGCTGACTGGCTACGCCAAGCTTCCGAACAGCCTGAACTGGATCACGCCCGGCGTTGCCGACGAATCGGCGGACCCCGAGCAGCAGCCGAAGCGGGTGATCCGCATGGTGCTGAAAATTCCGTTCGTCCAGGCCGAACGCCCGCAAGGGCTGCTCGTCACCGAACTGCCGGAAGGCGAGATCAAGCAGTTGCTTGCGGAAAACAGCGATTTTGGCGAGATGATGGTGCTTGACGAGAAAGGAAACGACTTCCTCTCGGATAAGCCGGATGACCCGGAACGGAGCCTTGTCGCTCGGGAAATTTTCGAGGCGAGCCAGCAGAACAAGCGGCGCGCCGGTTCCTTCGAGACGACTCTGGCCGGCGGGAACGCTCTTGTTACGTACCGCGTCTCGGACTACAACAACTGGGTATACGCATCGGTTGTCTCCATCAGCGAGATCACGAAGCAGTCCCGCAACATCGCCTGGATTACGTTTGTCGCTTGTCTCGTGCTGCTGCTGGCCGTCGCGGGATTAGGTTTTTACGGAAGCCGGCGCATTTACTCCCCGGTCCGCCGTCTGTTCGAGTTCACCCGGGAGATCGAGCCGGACCCGGCGGGAGCGGGTGAAGGCCGTTCTTCGGGCAGCCGGGACGAGTTCGTGTGGATCGAGGAAAGGCTGCGGCAGTTGTCCAGCAAGGGGCAGCAGCTTCAGCAGCAGCTTCGGGGCCAGTATTCGCATTTGAAGGAGTATTTTGTGCTGAAGCTGTTCTCGGGACAACTGTCCGAAAGCGATTACGCGTTCCGTTCTTCCATGTACGGCCTGCCCACGGAGTGGAAGCGCTTGGCCGTGCTGACGCTTCAGATCGACACGCTGCAGGGCACGCGGTACGGCGAGCACGACCGGGAGCTGCTGCTGTTCGCGATCAATAACATGGTCGGCGAGCTGATTCCGGCGGAGCGGCGTTTTACCCCCGTCGTGCATAACCATTCCCAGGTGACGCTTGTCGTCTCGGAGACGGAAGACCCCGCCGCCTTGAAGCAGGAGCTGCACGAGCTGGCGGGCTCGATCAAGACGAAGGTGTACGAGTATCTGCAGCTAAAGGTCAGCGTCGGGATCAGCCGTCCGTTCGAGCGGATCGGCGACGCGATGAAAGCGTATCACGAAAGCCTGGAAGCGCTAAAGGGCCGGATCAGCCTCGGCAACGACCTGATTATTCACGCCGAAGACATCGAAGGCGGCCAAGAGCTGAAAGCGGCCATTTACGCGCAGTTGAAGTTTCTCGAGGATCAGCTCGTCCAGGTCGTCAAGCAGGGCGACCGCGAGAAAGCGGACGCGTTGTTCGGCGAATATATCGCCGCGATCGTCGAACGGGACGTGCATTTCAACGAATATCCGGTGCTCATGCTTCAATTGGTCGCGAAAATGTACCAGCTTGTCCACGAGCAGGGCAGCACGGTGCAGAAGGCGCTTGGCGAAGGAGCGACCGTCGAGGCGTTTATGAAGCTGACGACGCTCGACGCGATCGTCCGTTGGTTCAAGCAGGAGCTGTTCGATCCGCTGTTCGCCTTCCTGGCGCGGCAATCGGAATCGCAGTACGTCGATATCGCCAACCAGATGGTGAAGATCATCCACGAGCGCTATCAGGAAGATTTGTCGCTGGAGATGTGCGCGTCGCTGTTGAATTTCCATCCGGTTTATTTGAGCCGGGTATTCAAGAAGGAGACCGGGGTCAACTTCGTCGATTATTTGGTCGAATACCGCATGACCATCGCCAAGCAACTGCTCGAAACGACAAACGACAAAGTGTCGGAAATCGCCGAACGGCTCCGGTACACGAATACGAGCGCCTTTATCCGGACGTTCCGCCGCATCGTCGGCATGACGCCGGGGCAGTACCGCGAACAGTTCCAGCAAAAGTGAGGGATGGGCATGAAGCGGATGACGAAGGGATTGGCGGCGTTGGCCGGCGGCCTGCTCCTGATGTCCGCTGCCGGCTGCTCCTGGGTCGGCGGTTCGGACATCGATCGGGACGAAGAGCAGGAGGCGCCGGTCATGTCGATCGCGATGAGGCAAGAGGGCGATATTCCCCCCAAGGGCAACGCGATCGAGCGCGCCATCGAGAACTATACGGGCACGAAGCTGCAGGTGCAGTGGATTCCGCGGGCGGCTTACGACGACAAGATCAATCTGATGATCGCCGCGGGGGAGATGCCCAAGCTGGTGCGGGTCGAGTACACGCCGACGGTTATCGGCGCGATCAAGGTCGGCATGTTCTGGGAGATCGGACCGTATCTCCAGGACTACCCGAATCTGGCCGCGCAGGACCCGCTTTATTATGACAACATCTCGGTGAACGGCAAGCGGTACGGCGTCCCGAGCTTCCGGGAGATGGCGCGTTCCGCGGTCATCTACCGCAAGGACTGGTTCGACGCGTTGGGGTTGAGCGTGCCCGACTCGATCGAGGGATGGTACGAGACGATTAAGGCGCTTACGCTGGGCGATCCGGACCGCAACGGGAAAAACGACACGTACGGCCTGATGCTGTTCAAGAGGTTCAGCGAAGGGCCCTACGCGCTGACGACGAGGCTGTCGGTCAGCCTGGGCGGGCCGAACAAATGGGCGGTCGATTCCGAAGGACGCTTTACGCCGGAGTTCATGTCGAAGGAATATATGGACGTGCTGCGCCTGTTCCGCAGGCTGTACGCGGAGAAGCTGATCAATCCGGATTTTGCGGTATTCGATCAGGTGGACGCGGAGAAGGAATTCGACGCCGGCCGGGTCGCGCTGCGCATCGGCCCGGCGCAAAACGGAAAAAGCCAGCAGGACCGCCTGTCGAACATCGCGCCGGCTTCGGTGGTGGACGTGGAGCCGCTGAGAGGCCCGCAAGGCGTGCGGGTCGCCGGCGAACCGGGCAATCTGGGTTTTTACCTGATCCCGAAGTCGTCCGTGAAGACCGAAGAAGAGCTGAAGCAGGTGCTGGCGTTCCTGGACAAGCTGATGGACCCGGAGATGGCGACGCTGCTGCTTCGCGGGATCGAAGGAGTGCATTTCGAGCGGCTAAGCGACGGGAGCACCGCCTTCCTCGACTTCACGCGCTTCCAGCGGGAGGTGAAGCCGTACCGCGACAATCTCCCGCAGCTCGAAGGCTACAACGTTCCGAAGCTGAAGGATACGCTGCTGGGGGAAAAAGGCTTACGCATCGTGAAGGAGAACGACGCGCGCCGCGTCGACAATCCGGCGCTGTCGCTGTACTCCCCCACTTATGCCGAGATCGGGCGGCAACTGGACGAGCAGATCTGGGACGCCCAGACGCGTTACATTATGGGCAAGATCGACGACGCCGGGTGGGAAGAAGAAGTCCGCAAATGGATGGAGTCGGGCGGACGGCGGATGATCGTCGAATACGAGGCGGACTACGCCCGCCGCTTCAAACCATAAAGGTGAAGCTGCGCGCCGGGGGCAAGTCGCGCCTGGACGGCGTCTTGTTGGTTGCGGAGCTGCCGAAAGCGTCCTGGAACGTCATCCGCTTGGCCAAACGCTGATGTTCCGCCGCGATGATCCGGCGGACGTGCGGGGGAGCGACGGACCTATCGAAGCCCGATCGTTCGATAAATGAACGGCTCCGGCCGTTAGCGGGATTAGCGCGGCAGCAGAGCGGCGGGAGGCACGACGCGCCAGGCGCCGTTCTCGCGGACCAGCGTCAGCTCGCCCGCTTCCGGAGTCGAGGAGGGGACGAACGTCAACCGGTAGCCGATGCGGGCCTGATAGTCGTTCTCGGCATAAAAGTGGGCGAGCTCGAACGACTGAAGCTCTCCATGCACCGCCATCGCGGATTCAAGCCGGTCGAGCAGCGTCCGCCGGTTGAGGCCCAACGATTCGCTGTATTCGCGGCTGACCGTGGAGGCGACCAGCTTCGCGTCTCCGGATTGCCAAGACTCGAAAAAGAAAGACGCCGCGTCGAGCGCCGCATAGTGCGGGTCGCCTTCATGCCCTTCCGGTTCGGGGGCCGCCGTTTGCAGCGACTGGGCCCGGAGCGTGTCAGGGGCCGACGTGGCTTCGATCCGGTACGGATTGGAGTAGCTGCGGGAGCCGGGGCCGGCTCCGGCGCAGCCGGCGGTCAGGACGCACGCGAGAAGGACGGGAATCGGGCGGCAGAAGGGCGGAAGCAGGCCGGCAGGTTGGTCGGGCATGTCGGAACCCCCTTGAAACGTCTGGAATCATTATCCTGTTTGTTACGATGCCACGTCTTCCCCCAAATTATGCCTCGACCGGCCGCCGTCCGCGCGGACCGGCATAAATGAACCCCCCCAAGCTCCGGCTTGGGGGGGTTCCCGCAATTTTATATAGATATCAGGATTGGACGGAGGCTGCTTTCTGCAGGTCGAGCACGCCTTGGTAGATCAGATCGTACAGCTCGGCGATGTTTTCTTCCTCGATGCAGGAGAACGCGACGCGCAGATCGGTCTCCCCGAGGGCAATCGTGCCGATTCCGTAACGGTCGAGCAGGTGCTTGCGCAAGCTCTCCGCGTCGACCGTCTTCAGCTTGAGGCACATAAAGTAGCCGGAGTTAAACGGATAGTAGTCCCAGGCATCGTCGTATTTGCCGCTGTCCAGCAGTTGCTTGACGCGGTTGGCGCGGCCTTTCATGATTTTCGCTTTTTCCCGCTTCTGCGCCTCGAAATCCGGATGCTTCAGCGCATGCAGCACGAACGTCTGCGACGGGTGCGGCCCGCTGGAGATCGTGGACCGGATGATGCCGAGCGTTTTTTGCTCCAGCGCGTTCAGCACGGCTTCGGACGGATCGGCGTACGTGATGAAGCCGACGCGGAATCCCCAGACGTACTCTTCCTTGGTCGCGCCGTCGACTTTGACCGCAAGCACGCGCGGATGCACATCGGCGAGGGCGCCGAACAGCGATTCCGTCAACGAATCCTCGAAGAACAGGCTGTAGTACGCGTCGTCCGTCACCGCGACGATGTTGATCCCCGCTTCCGCCGCTTCCTTGATGGCGGCGACGATCTCGCGCCCTTCTTCCACGCCCGGCGTGTACCCCGTCGGGTTGTTCGGGAAGTTGAGGATGACGATCGCTTTGCCTTTGGCTTTCTGGGCGAGCAGAGCTTCCTTGAGCCCTTCCGCGTTAAATTTCCGGTTCTCGTTATACAGCGGATAATACACGATCTCCGCGCCGCGGCGGACGCCGAACGTCAGCTCGTAGTTTTCCCAGTTTTTGTCCGGAATGATAAGGGGGTCGCCCGGATCGCAGAACAGATCGGAGACGATGCTGAGGCCGTGCGTCAGCGCGTTGGTCGCGATCGGTACGCCGAACGATTTGCCCGCGAGAGACGGCGTTTCGGCGATCATTTTTTCCCGCCACACGTTGCGCAGCTCGGGCTTGCCGGCCGGTGGGGCGTACTCGTATAGATCCTTCGGGTCGTAGGCCGACAACGTGTCCTGGATCGCCTTCAGATGCATCGGCTGACCGTTTTCGACCGCGATTCCGATCGTGGCGTTGTATTTCTTGGCTTTTGCCTTTGCCTCAGCGGATTGGCTGAGGATGCCCTCCTTCGGGAAATATATCTGCCGTCCGAGCTCGGACAACATCTCGTATACGCGCGGATTTTCGCTTTGGAGGGTGTCGTTCAGCTTGCGGGCCAAGTCGTGCATGGGTTCCATCCTTCCGATAATTCGTGATTTTGACGTTAACTCCGATTGTATCACGAACGGCGGTTTCCCGCTACTTGCGGGGAGCCGTACGGAGGCTGGCGGGGCTGCGTCTCGCGCGGCAAAACGGCGGACGGGTTGCGGCTCTCCGGCGGTTGGAAGGGCGGAGCCGGCGTCCGCCTTCGACAGCAGCCCAAATAGGTTGAAACGTTTAAATAAAAAGATTAATATAAAGGGAGAATACGGCGCGGGACAGGCGATGCCGGTCCGCACGCGCGTCATAAGGAGGAGCCAGTCACTCATGGAAATTCGTTTTCAATCCAGCCCTGCCGAGACCAAAACGATGGATACCGCGCGCCTGCGTCAGGAGTATCTGATCGATACGCTGTTCCAGGAGGGCAAAATCGAACTCGTCTACACGCACGTTGACCGTCTGATCGTGGGCAGCGCCGTACCGACGAAAGAGCCGTTGTTCCTGCCGACGGACAAAAAGGTCATCGGCGTGGACTATTTCCTGGAGCGCCGCGAGATCGGCGTGCTCAACATCGGCCCGAAAGGGATCGTAACCGTAGACGGCACCGACTACGAGCTGGATACGAAAGAATGCCTGTACATCGGCAAAGGCAACAAAGAGGTATGGTTCAAAAGCGCGGACCCGGCGAACCCGGCGCGTTTCTACCTGCTGTCCACAACGGCGCATGCGTCGTATCCGACGGTCAAGGTGACCGCGGATCAAGCGGAGCCGACTCACCTGGGAAGCATCGAGAACTCGAACGAACGGACGATCTACAAATACATTCATGCCAAAGGCGCGCAAAGCTGCCAGCTTGTCATGGGACTGACCGAGCTGAAGCCGGGCAACATGTGGAACACGATGCCGAGCCACGTGCACAACCGCCGCTCCGAGGTTTACCTGTACTTCAACGTGAAAGACGACGCGGTTGTCTTCCATATGATGGGCGAACCGACGGAAACGCGCCATATCGTCGTGCGCAACGAGCAGGCGGTTATCTCGCCGACCTGGTCGATTCATTCCGGCGTCGGCACGTCGAACTATTCCTTCATCTGGGGCATGGGCGGCGAAAATATCGACTACGGCGATATGGACCCGGTTGTCACCACAGACTTGCGGTAATCATACGTTCTTATCGCGGGCTTCCGCCGGACTTTCTTGTCCGGCGGAAGCCTTTTTTATGCCGGAGCGGGTTTGCTTGCGCATGCCTTCTGGCTTCGCAAAAACCGGTTGTGTTATGCTGATGTCAACGCATGTGCAGAACAAACAGGGAGGAGGTTGCTTTTGGCCATGCGGTTCGAATCGAAAAAAGACGTATGGATCGGGGCGATTATATGGGCGGCCGCTTTGGCCGGATTCGGGGCGAGCGTCGTCGCCAGCGCGCAATCCCGCGCCGCCCTGCCCGCGCTGTTGATGATGATCGCGGCGCTGCTGTTCGTCAGTTGGATTTGGTTCGGCACGTATTATATCGTATCGGAGCGGTTCCTGATCGTCCGGGGAGGACCGTTCCGGTGGCGCATTCCGATCGCGGATGTCGTCTCCGTCCGTCCGGCCCGCCATCCGCTGTCGTCGCCGGCCCTCTCTCTCGATCGTCTGGAGATTGTGTACGGGAACGGGCCGGATCGGAAGACGATTCTCGTCTCGCCGGACGATCCGGAATCGTTCCGGCAGGCCATCCGGCAATTTCAGCCTCAAGCCCTGCTGATGTCTGAATGACCCCGCCCGGGGAATAATGGGAATAGCGAACAGAGCGAAAGCGGGGGCTGACGGTGGCCAGACGCTGGTGGAAAGAAGCGGTCGTCTATCAAGTGTATCCCCGCAGCTTTATGGACGGGAACGGAGACGGGATCGGCGATTTGAAGGGGCTGCTGTCGAAGCTGGATTATTTGCAGGAGCTGGGCGTGGACGTCGTCTGGCTCTCGCCGGTCTACAAGTCTCCGAACGACGACAACGGGTACGATATCAGCCATTATTGCGAGATTATGGACGAATTCGGAACGATGGCCGATTGGGAAGCGGTGCTGGCCGGCTTGCGCGCACGCGGCATCAAGCTGATTATGGATCTCGTCGTCAACCACACGTCCGACGAGCATTTATGGTTTCGGGAGTCCCGCCGCTCCCCGGACAATCCCTACCGGCATTGGTACATCTGGCGGCCCGGCAAGCCGGACGGCCGTCCCCCGAACAATTGGTCCTCGGTGTTCGGAGGTTCGGCTTGGGCGTACGACGGCGCGACGGGCGAATATTACCTCCACCTGTTTTCCCGCAAGCAGCCGGACCTGAACTGGGACAACCCCGAGGTGAGGGAGTCGGTCTACGGCATCATGCAGTTTTGGCTGGACAAAGGGATCGACGGGTTCCGCATGGACGTGATCAATTTTATCTCCAAGCATCCCGAGCTGCCGGACGCGGGGGACGGGGAGCTTGAATGGGGAGGACGATATTTCGTGAACGGTCCGCGCGTTCACGAATATTTGCAGGAAATGAACCGTCGCGTGCTGTCGCGGTACGACCTGCTGACGGTCGGCGAGATGCCGGGCGTGTCGGTGGACGAAGCGAAGCTGTACACCTCCCCCGAACGCGGCGAGCTGGATATGGTGTTCCAGTTCGAGCCTATGGAGATCGATTCCGGACCCGGAGGCAAATGGGATGTCGCGCCGTGGTCGCTGCCCGCACTGAGGGGTATCCTCAACAAGTGGCAGCTCGGGCTGGAGGGCTGCGGCTGGAACAGCCTGTACCTGTGCAATCACGATCAGCCGCGGGCCGTATCGAGATTCGGCAGCGACGATCCGGCCTATCGGGCCGTATCCGCCAAGCTGCTGGCCACCTTGAACCATACGCTGCAGGGTACGCCTTTTATTTATCAGGGCGAGGAGCTGGGCATGACCAACGCGGCCTTTCCGGGAATCGATTCCTACAGGGACATCGAGACGCTGAACATGTACCGGGAGAGGTTGGCGTCGGGGTGGGAGGCCGAAGTGCTGCTGAAGGCGATTCATGCCAAGAGCCGGGACAACGCGCGCACGCCGATGCAGTGGAATGGCGACGCGAACGCGGGATTTACGACAGGAACGCCCTGGATCGGAGTGAACCCCAATTACCGGGAGATCAACGCGCAGGCGGCGATGGCCGATCCGGATTCGGTGTTTCATTATTACAGGCGACTGATCGCGCTGCGCAAGCGGCATCCGCTGCTCGTGTACGGGCGATTCTCGCCGCTGCTGGAATGGCATGACCGGATCTACGCGTATACGCGCAGGCATGAGGACGAGACGTGGCTGATCGTTCTCAACTTCTCCGGCGGGGAGACGCCGATCGATCCGGAATGGCTTCCCGAACCGGTGCGCGCCGCGCTCGGAAGCGAAGGCGGCTGGAGCTGGGCGATCGGCAATTACGAATCGGCAGGTTCCGGCGACGATGTCGTCAGGCGGCCGTCTCCGGACATGAATCCGCGGCTGCTTCGGCCTTATGAGGCCAGAGTGCTGCGGCATCGAAGCTAGCGAAACGGCGCATGCTCTCCGTCGAGGAGGGCATGCGCCGTTTGCCGCAAGGGAAGTTAAATCAGATGGATCGTGGCGAGCAACCGGTTTTCGTTGCGCACCAGAAGTAGGTAGCGGGCCGGATCGTGCGTGACGCTGCCGCGTCCGATCTCGATAACCGGGTCGGTGCCGAGGGCGTAGAAGACGTCGTCCGCCATCGTGCGGACGCATTCCAGACGTTCCTGTTTGGACAGCTCGTCCCAATCCGATTGCGTCATTTCGAAAAATTCGTGCATCTCGCGGACCTGCGTCAATGCCTCCGTCAATTCCTTGTGGATGTCCCTGTATTCTCTCGCGTGTTTGACGCCCATCGGTATCGCCGCCGTTTCGTAAAAGTTAGATTGATTATATCACGTCGGCTCCGTTCGGTGAAATGGACAATACGCCGCCATCAGCGCCGCGGTCTCGGCATCGAGCGGGCCGCCGCGTTCCAGCAGCTTCGCCCGGATGTCTTCGCGCTGCTCGGGCTGCAGATTTTGGCCGAATTTGAATTTGGCGACCGTCCGTTCCGGCGTGAACCGGATGACGGCTACGCCCTTAAGCTTCGGCACGTATGGCGCGTAATCCGTCGAGATCGGCACGTAGCCGCCCTCCGGCTGCAGCTTGCGCATGAACGCCTCCAGCGCCTCGGCCTTTTCCTCGAGATCCCGGACCTCTTCGAGCACGCCCTCCATATTGACCGATTTGAAATAGGTCGTGGCCGGGCAGGCGAATTCCGGGTCCGACCAGTACGACGGCAGCAGGGCGTATTCCTTCGACACGTGGAAGGCCGCCCGGCCGTTACCGCGCAGCAGCTTCATTTTTTCCCCGGCATGGGCGCCGTGCATATAAATGAAGCCGCGATGGTACACGTAGTTGATCGGTTTGAGTTTGGGAAGCCCGTCTTCGCCCGTTTGCGCCAAAATCCCGTAGGATGCCTCGTTCAGGAAAGCGGCGATTTCTTCTTCGGATTCCTCCATGCTGAATTCCTTGCGCCGAATCTCCGACATGCCGATACCTCCGTGTGGATCAAAATGAATATGGATCTCATCTTATCGGGTCTATTGACATAAAAAAAGATCCAATTTAATTTGATTTTATTGGTCCAATCAAAGGGGAGGGGGATTGGCATGGAGTTGATGCTGCGATTGGATACGGGCGGAGCGGAGGGATCGCGTTTCAAGGGCGACGCGCTGTATGCCGCGCTCCGGGATGCGATCCGCGCCGGAAGGCTGCGGCCGGGCGAGAAGCTGCCGCCCACGCGCGAGCTTGCCGCCCGCTGCGGCGTCTCGCGGGGCACGGTTACGGCGGTGTACGACCGGCTGGCGGCGGACGGTTACGTGGCGGGCGAGGTCGGACGGGGCACGTACGTCTGTCCGCACGCCGTCGGGAGCGAAGCGGACGCGGCGGACGGAGCGCGGGCGCAGCGGACCGGAGGGCCGGCGTCCGGCGGCGGGCAGGGACCGGGCGGGCAGGCCGCGCCCCGGCTGTCGGCTTGGGGGAAGCGGTTGATGCGGTCGACACCGCACTCTCCCTGGCCGACGCCGGGTTCCGGGCCGCTGACGTTCCGGATCGCCCCGCCCGACGACAGCCGATTCCCGTACATGGACTGGTTCCGGCTGCTGAATGCCGAAGCGAGGAAGCTGGCGGGATCGCGAACGGTGCCGGAGCCGGGCGCAGGCGCTGGAGCGGCGGTATCGGGGCGAGGACGCGCGGATGCGATGGGCGACCCGGAGCTGCGCGAAGCGATCGCCGCGTATTTGCGCCGCAGCCGCGGTCTGGATGCGCAGGCGGAGGGGATCGCCGTCGTCAACGGCTCCATGCAGGCGATCGCGCTGCTCGTCCATCTGCTGGCGGGGCCGGGCGATGCCGTCGTCTGCGAGCAGCCGGGGTACGGGGGCGTCCATCGCGCCGCCGCAGCCGCCGGAGCGGAGCTGACGCCCGCCGCCGTCGACGCGCAGGGGCTGATCCCGGCCGATTGGGAGGCCCGGCTGCTGGTCGTCACGCCGGGCAGGCAGTTCCCGACCGGGGCGCCGATGCCGCTGGAGCGGCGGCGGAAGCTGCTGGACTGGGCAGGCCGCCGGAACGCCTTCATCCTGGAGGACGATTACGACACGGAATTCCGCTACGCGGGCCGTCCGCTGGAGCCGATGAAGGCGCTCGACCGCGAGGGGCGCGTGGCGTTTGTCGGCACGTTCACGCGCACGATGTTCCCGGGCTTCCGGCTCGGCTACGTGCTGCTTCCGCCCGGCCTGACGGAGCCGTTCCGACGGGCGCTGGCGCTGTTCGAGCCGGAGCCGCCGGCGCTTCTGGAGCAGCGCACGTTGTCCGCGTTTCTGCGAAGCGGCTTGTACGAGCGGCATCTCCGCCGCATGCGCCGCTTGTATGCCGAACGGTACCGCCAGTTGTCGGCGGTGCTCAGCGGCGGCAGGCTGGCCGGTTTGTTCGATCCCGTCCGCACGGAAGCGGGTCTGCACCTGTTCGCCTGGTGGAAAGGCTCGGCGGAATCGTTCGCCCGCTACCGGGCGGAATGCGCCGCGCTCGGGCTGCAACTGCCGGACGCCTCCGCCTACTTTGCGGACGCGAAGCAAGCGGAGGCAAGGCCGGGAGCGGTTTTTGCGTTTGGGGGGCTCAACGCCGATCAGCTTCGCCGGGCGGGCGAAATTCTGGAGGAGGCCGCCGCCCGCATCGCGCAACGGGGCATATCGGTTTGAGTAGGGAGGCGGAGCGGCGAGCGGTGCGGCGATGATGAAAAAAGCCTCCCGCGAACGATCGCGGGAGGCCCATCCTCAGATTTGTTCCGCCTGCGCCAGCTCCTTGAGCTTGCGGTCGGACGGCAGAAAATACGTGAGCACGCCAAGCAGCGGCAGGAAGCTGACGATCCTCATGACCGTCACGCTGCCCCACAAATCCATCAGCGCGCCGATCGCGAGACCGCCGAGCGCACCCATGCCGAAGGCGAATCCGATCATGAGGCCGGAGACGGTGCCCACGCGTCCGGGAGCGAGCTCCTGGGCGTATACGACGGTGACGGAGAAGCTGGACAGCAGGATAAAGCCCATAACGGAGCAGATGACGGCGGCCGCGGCGGCGGGCACGTAAGGCATGAGCAGAGCCAGCGGAGCCGTCCCCAGCATCGAGAACCAGATGATCGTCTTGCGACCGAACCGGTCGGCGAGCGGCCCGCCGAAAAACGTTCCGGCCGCGCCGAACGCGAGGAACGGGAACAAGAAATACCATTGCGTCGCTTCCAGCGACAGATGGAAATGATCCATCAGGTAAAACGGCAAATACGACGAAATCGACGCCGAATACCAGGAACGCGCGAACACGAGCACGATCAGCAGCAGCATGGCGTTGCGGATCGTTTTTTTGCGTTCGGGCGAATAAACGGGAGCCGCCGCCGATTTTTTGACGCGCTGCGTCACCCGAAGCGTGTCCCGGTACCAGAACGCGACGTAGACGAGCACGATCGAAGCGGCGGCGGCGACGGCCGTGAACCATCCCGCTCCTTTTTGCCCCAGACCCAGATGCAGGAAGATTACCGCCATAAACACGGGTGCAAGCGCCTGCCCGGAATTGCCGCCCACCTGGAAGATCGACTGCGCCAGGCCGCGGCGGGGACCGGCGGCCATATAAGCGACGCGGGACGCTTCCGGGTGGAACACGGCGGAGCCGAGGCCCACCAGCGTGACGGACAGCAGGACGACGGCGAAGTTGGGCGCCAGCGCGAGTCCCAGCATGCCGAACAAGCTGGAGATCATGCCGAGCGGCAGCAGGAACGGCGTCGGCTTGCGGTCGGAGTACAGGCCGACCACCGGCTGCATGACGGAGGCGGTGATGTTCTGGACAAGGCCGATCGCTCCGATCTGCGTATAGGACAAGGCCAGACCGTCTTTCAGAATCGGGTACATCGCGGGAATGACCGATTGGATCGCATCGTTGAGCAGATGCGCGATACTGACCGCGAACAGCATGACGTAAACGGTTTGTCCGCCCAGACCGCTCTTCGGTTTGCCGGCTCCGGAGACGGGACCGGCCGAAGTTGTCGCTTGCATGAAAATCCCTTCTTTTATTCTAGTTGTCGGCCGCTATTGCTTCTCGTGAAGCGTGCCGAGCTTCTCTCCCATGCGCACGCGGCTGTCCACGTCCAGCCCGGCCTTCGGCTCGAACGTGCCGTTCTCCAGCAGCAGGACGATGGTCGACCCGAATTCGAAGTAGGCCAGCTCGTCGCCGGCCAGAAGCTTGGTGCCGAGATTTTCGACGTATTTTATGCTGCTGACGTTTAACGCGCCGACCTTGACGACAGCGGCTTCCCCGTAGGCGTGCCGGACGTACGTCACCACGCGTTCGTTGCGGCTGAGCACGCGCCGTATGTGGCGCAGCCCGAATTCGTTGACGGGGTACACCTTGCCGGGAATATGCTCCTTCTCGATAATGTCGCCGGTGACCGGGGCGTGAATCCGGTGGTAGTCCGTCGGGCTCAAATACAGCACGAAATAATACCCGCGGCGGTAATTCACGATCCGGGGCGAACCGTTCAGCAGCTCTTCGACCGTATAGTCTTGGCCCTTGACGTTCAGCATCAGCCCGTCCTCGATCGGCCCCATGCCCGTAATCTTGGCGTCCACCGGGCTGACAAGCGCGTTGCCGTCGGGATCGATCGGGCGCAGCCCGGGCTTAAGCCGGCGGGTGAAAAACTCGTTCAGCGACGAATACTGGTCGATCGCCTTCTCCGCGTCTTCTATCCGAATCCCGTAAGCGCGAGCGAATCGAGGAATAAGCGGGCGGCTCCAGGACGATTGGGCGAACGCCCCTGTCAGGCGGGAAATCCACTTGCGCGATGACAGCTCGGTCATCAGTCGGAACAACGGTTTCATGTGATGGGTCACCTGTTCGAATTTCGTTCGGAATAGCGGCATGCCGCCATGCGCTAAGTTTGACACAGAACGGTGGGGAACGCAATACCGGAAGTGCCGGCTCACGGCCGTTTAGCGCGCATTATTGCAAGCGGACCGGGCCTTTTTCGCGAAATACGGGGAAGTCTGGCGTCCGCTCTTGGACTGAGCCGGACGGGGCAGAGGAAAGGATGCGGACCGTAAGCATTCCGCCTTGCAGCCGCTCCCGGCGGTTCTTGCGATCGGCGGGGGCGGCTGCTCGGAGCGGGCGCGGGGCTTCAGCGGGAAAAAATGCGGTTGCGCTTCTAAGGCGCATCGATCCCCGCGATTCGGCCAAGTGTTTGCCCGCCGCTTCGGCCCCGTATCCCGCGGTTTGCAACTTGCCTGTTGCCAATCCGGTTCGGGACGGCTACAATAAACGTAAGATCCATGGATCATTCATATTGCAAACGGGGGCTGGAGAGATCGTCCGGCTGAGAGTGGAACCGTCTGTTCCTGACCGCATCTGATCTGGGTAATGCCAGCGTAGAGAATTCCGACAGACTTGCCATGTCTGTTCAGCCCGCGCGGAGCTTGCTCTGAGCGGGCTTTTTCGCGCTTGCGGCCTCCCCGGGAAGGCCGGCGGCTGGCGGCAGATTCGGACATTCGGCAGGAATCGCCGGAGCGCACGACATGAAGGAAGGGGGATGCCCGTGAGCCGAAATCAAACGGGGACGGCCGACGCGCGGATCGGCGGCTTTTCCGCCGAGCTTCGCGAAAGCGCCAAAGAAATTTGGGAAGCGAACCACCGCCATCCGTTTCTGAAGGAGCTGGGGGCGGGGACGCTCCCGACGGACAAGTTTATCTTTTATCTGCGGCAAGACTATGTGTACCTGATCGATTACGCCCGAATGTTCGCCCTGGGCAGCGCGAAAGCGGACGATGTCGAGACGATGGCCTGGTTCGCCCGGCTGCTTGAAGGGACGCTATCGACGGAGATGGAGCTGCACCGGCAGTATTGCGAGCGGTTCGGCGTGTCCCGCCGGGAGCTGGAATCGACGGAGCCCGCTTCCGTGACCGTCTCTTATACCAGCTACATGCTCCGCGAAGCGTATAACGGGACGCTTGCGAACGTGGTCGCTTCCGTGCTGCCCTGCACGTGGAGCTACTGGGAGATCGGCAGAGCGCTCCGGGATGTGCCGGGTTCGCTCGATCACGAGCTGTACCGGGAGTGGATCGAGATGTACAGCTCGGACGAATTCGGCGAGCTGGCGCTGTATTTGACGGGGCTGATGAATCGTCTGGCCGAAGGGCTGCCGGAACGCGAGCTGCGCAAGCTGAAGGAGCAGTTTTTGACGACGAGCCGATACGAGTACATGTTCTGGGACATGGCTTACAAGAAAGAGATGTGGCCGAATTGAACAAGCCGGCAGATGCATCGCTTCGGACTTCGCGCGCGCCGGGGGGACTGAGCGTGGAAAACGTCACCTTCGCCTTCTCGCCGGGCGAGCCGCCGGTGTTCGATGGCCTCAGCTTCCGCGTCGAGCCGGGCGAGTTCGTCTCGTTGCTCGGGCCGAGCGGCATCGGCAAGACGACGCTGTTCCGCCTCATCTGCGGTCTGCTGAAGCCGCAGGCCGGCCGGCTGACCGTCGGCGGAGGCGCCGGCGGAGCGGAAGCGTCCACGGCCTCCGGCCGTCTCGGCCGCGTCGGCTATATGCCGCAGCGGGACGCCTTGCTGCCGTGGCGCAACGTGCTGCAAAACGCGGTGCTGGCGCTGGAGGTGCGGGGCGTGCCGAAGCGAGAAGCCGAGAGCCGGGCGAAGGAACTGCTGGAATCGTTCGGACTGGCCGGCGCCGAGCGCAAATATCCGCACGAATTGTCCGGCGGCATGCGGCAGCGGGTGTCGTTCCTGCGCACCGTGCTGGGCGGCTACGACCTGCTGCTGCTCGATGAGCCGTTCAGCGCGCTGGACGCCATGACGAGAACGCAGCTCCAGGAGTGGCTGCTCGGCGTCTGGGAGCGGCACCGCACCACCGTGCTTTTCATCACGCACGACATGGAAGAGGCCCTGCTGCTGTCCGACCGGGTCCTGATCGCGGCCGGCCGCCCGGTGGCCCGGCTGGCGGAGCTGCCGGTGAGCCTGCCGCGACCCCGCAGCTCGGAGACGACGCTGTCTCCGGAATTCGCCGCCTTGAAGCGCGAGGCGCGCCGGCTGCTTCAGGAAGGAGGCGCACTTCATGGCTAGAAAATGGCTGCCTCCCGCCTTGCTGCTGCTGGCGCTCGCGCTGCTCTGGGAGGCGGGGGTCCGCCTGCTGGACGTCAAGCCGTACATCATCCCGGCGCCCAGCCGCGTCCTGCAGGCGTTGTGGGAACAACGCGCCGTATGGCCCGGGCATATCTGGACGACGCTGGCGGAGGCGCTGCTCGGGCTGGCGCTGTCGGTCGTGTTCGGCGCGGCATCGGCGGTCTGGATTCATTTCAGCCGGATCGCGCGGGCGGCCGTGTATCCGCTGCTGGTGGCGTCGCAGACGATTCCGATTATCGTGCTGTCCCCGATCTTTATCGCCTGGTTCGGGTACGAGATCTGGGGCAAGGTGGCCGTAGCCGTGCTGTTCGCGTTTTTCCCGATCGCCGTGAATACGATCGACGGCCTGCGGCAGACCGATCCCGACGCCCTGGAGCTGCTTCGCTCCATGGGAGCGAGCCGCAGCCAGCAGTTCTGGAAGCTGCAGGTTCCGTCGGCGCTGCCCGGCTTTTTCACCGGATTCAAGATGGCCGCGACGATCAGCGTCGTCGGCGCGTCGGTCGGCGAATGGCTCGGCGCCGAGTCCGGCCTCGGCATGTTCGGACGGCGCGCTTCCAATATGATGAAGATCGACCTGCTGTTCGCTTCGGTGATCATTCTGGCGCTGCTCGGCATCGCGCTGTTTGCGGGCGCGGCCCTGCTGGAGCGCAGGCTGACCCCGTGGCGGTTCAACCGGGATAAATAAGAGAAACCATACATGAAGGAGCACAAACAGATGAAACGTTGGAGCTGGAGCAACAAATGGCGCAAAATGATAAAAGCGACGGCGCCCGTCGTGCTGGCCGCTTCGCTGGCTGCCTGCGGCGGCGAAAGCGGGGGATCGGCGTCCTCTCCGTCCCAGACGCCGGCGAACAGCGCCGAACCGGCGGAACTGACCGTGTTGCTGGACTGGTATCCGAACGCGGTGCATTCGTTCCTGTACGCGGCGGAGTCGCAGGGGTATTTCAAGGAAGCGGGATTAAAGGTCAAGCTTCAGCCGCCGTCGGATACGAACGACCCGTTGAAGCTGGTGGCCGCCGGCCAGGCGGACCTGGCGATCAGCTACCAGAAGCAGATCGTGCTTTCCCGGGCCGAGGGCATTCCGCTCGTGTCCGTCGCGGCGATCGTCCGTCACCCGCTGAACCAGCTTATGGCGCTTGAATCCAGCGGCGCCAAGTCGCCGAAGGATCTGGCCGGCAAAAAGGTCGGCTATCCGTCGTTCGATCTCGACGTCCAGACGGTCAAGTCGATGGTCGAGGCCGACGGCGGCGATCCGTCCAAAGTGGAATTCGTCGATGTCGGCTGGGATCTGATGCCCGCGATGACGACGAAGCGGGTGGATGCGATTATCGGCGGCTACGTCAACCACGAGAAGCTGATTCTGGAGAAGGAAGGCGTCAAGCTCCAGACGATGAACCCGATGGACTACAAGGTTCCGGATTTTTACGAGCTGGTGCTGGCGACGAGCGACGAGACGCTGAACAAAAAAGGCGACGAGATCCGCCGATTCTGGGAAGCGGCAACCAAAGGCTTTGAGTATACGAAGCAAAATCCCGGACCGGCGCTCAAGGAGCTGCTGAAGCAAGGCAGCGCGAACTTCCCGCTGGAAAAAGACATCGAGACGAAAAGCCTCGAGATGCTGATTCCGCTGATGGACGACTCCGGCAAAGCGGTGTTCGGACAGCAGGACGAGGCATCGTGGAAATCCGCAATCGAATGGATTCGCAACACGGGAATGATCAACAAGGACATTCAACCGTCCGAGGTGTACAAAAACTTGAAATAGCCGCTTGGCCGCCGACCGGCAAGCGGTTGGCGCAGGCATGATTTGGAAAAACCCGACGGTTTGCCCCGAAGTTTGCAAAGCCCTTTTTTCGCCGAGACTGGCGGAAAAAGGGCTTTTTTTGCCGGGTCGGACCCGATGCCGGCCGGCCAAGCCCGTTGCCGGACAACGCCTTACGGCGGACTCCGGCTGACAGGGAGGTGAACCGATGATCAACGGATGGATCTTGGCCTTCACGGCCGCAGGCGCCGCGATTATGCTGCTGTCGGCATGGCGCTGGCCGGGCGTGAGGCGCGTCTGGTTCGCGCTTGCCGCTCTGTCCGCGCTGATCGCGGGCCAGCTTGCGGCCGGCGAGGTGCTCGAGGTGCGGCAACGGGGAGAAGTGTTCATGACGACGATTCATGAGCTGCTGCTGAATCCCGTCCTGCTTGCGTGCGCCTCCTATATGGGCGTGTTCGCGCTGTATGCGCTGGCCGAGGCGGCGATAGGCAGCGACAGGCGATAAGCGCGGGCGAAAGTCGAATCGTCACCGATTCGACACAGTTCCGCGGGATTGGTGTGATGGACGTCACAGAGCCCCCTCTTATCCGAAACGTACAATAAACTCATCACATGACCGGTGCGGGCACCGGAGGGAGATGAGACGCATGAAACCGAATCCGGGCGGAGAACGCGAGTCGCTCAAGGGCGCATTCGCGGCGGTAATGCTGCTGGGCGCGTTCATAGCGGTGACTTGGATCGGCATCTATGTCCTGTATATCGCGAGGGGGTAATCTGCTTGCACATGCATCGACTGGAAAAAATGTGGCTGACGTTCGGCGTCGCCATGCTGGCGGTCTTCCTGATCGTGCTGGGGATCGGGGTTTTCGCGAACGGAGCGCAGCCGCCGACCACGCACGCCCACGGCGGACACGAAAAACCCGCGCCCGAGCTGGCCGAGGAAACTGCGCCTTTCGACAAGCCGGGGCTTCACAAGATCGGCGACAACGAATACAAGCTCGTCATGGTGGCGATCGCCTTCGCCTATAAGCCGCTGGAGGACAAGATTGTTATTCCGGCGGGGGCGACCGTTCATTTCGAGGTCACAAGCACCGACGTCGTTCACGGACTGCAAATTCCCGGCACCAACGTCAATATGATGGCGGTTCCCGGCGAGACGACAAACTTCACGTTTACGTTCAAAAAGCCCGGGGAGTACCTGGTATTGTGCAACGAATATTGCGGCAACGGGCATGAAATGATGTGGACGACGATAACGGTCGCCTGAGGAGGACGGTTACGATGACAGATACGGTACTGGCAAAACAATCGGAGGCGGACGGGCATCGCTTCGCTCCGCAGGACGGAAAGCTGATCCTGGCTCACGTGCTGTTCGCTTTCGGGGCGCTTGTGATCGGAGCGATCGCCGGTTTGCTGCAGGGACTCGTGCGCGGCGGAATCGTTACGCTGCCGGCCGGAATCGGCTATTACCAACTGCTGACCGCGCACGGCGTGCTGATGGCGCTGATTTTTACGACGTACTTTATCTTTGGCTTTATCTGGGCGAGCATCGCGCGTACGCTGGGGGACTTGATGCCGCAGGTGCGCCGCATGGCTTGGGTCGGCTTCGCGCTGATGACGATCGGCACGTTGCTGGGGACGGTTCTCATTCTGCTGAACCAGGCGACGGTGCTCTATACGTTCTACGCGCCGATGAAGGCTTCTCCGCTCTTCTATATCGCCCTGGTGCACGTCGTGGCGGGCACATGGGCTTCGGCGGCGGGACTGTTCGTGCAGTACCGGTACTGGCGGCGCAAGCATCCGGGGCAGACGTCGCCGCTGCTCGCCTTCATGAGCGTAGCGACGATGATTCTGTGGATCGTGGCGACGCTCGGCGTCGCGGCGACGATCCTGGCGCAACTGCTGCCGCTGTCGCTCGGGTGGACCGAACGCGTGAACGTCATGGTCAGCCGGACGCTGTTCTGGTATTTCGGGCATCCGCTCGTCTACTTCTGGCTGCTTCCCGCGTACATGTGCTGGTACGTCGTCATCCCGAAGGTGATCGGCGGACGGATCTTCAGCGACAGTCTGGCGCGGCTCTCGTTCGTGCTGTTCGTGCTGTTCTCGATTCCGGTCGGCTTTCACCATCAGTTGATGGAGCCGGGCATCTCGCCGCTCTGGAAATTCGTGCAGGTCGTGCTGACGTTTATGGTCGTGATTCCGTCGCTGATGACCGCGTTCTCGCTGTTCGCCACGTTTGAGCTGACGGGGCGGGAGCGGGGCCGCCGGGGATTGTTCGGCTGGCTCAAAGCGATGCCGTACAAGGATGTCCGGTTTTTCGCTCCGTTTATGGGCATGCTGATCTTTATCCCGGCCGGAGCCGGGGGAATCGTCAACGCCAGCAATCAGATGAACGGCGTCGTGCACAATACGCTGTGGGTGACGGGCCATTTTCACTTGACGGTCGCTTCCGGCGTCGCGCTGACCTTCTTCGGCATCGCTTATTGGCTCATTCCGGCGGCGACGGGGCGCAAGCTTACGCCGAAGCTCCACCGGCTGGGCATCGTCCAGACCTGGGTCTGGGCCGTCGGCATGCTGTTCATGTCGGGCGCGATGCACAGCGTCGGCCTGCTCGGCTCGCCGCGCCGCACCGCGTATACGACCTACGGGGACAACGCCGAAGCGGTCGGCTGGATGCCGTACCATGTCGTGATGGCAGTCGGCGGAACCATTCTGTTCGTCTCGGTCGTGCTGCTGGTCATCAACATCGTCCTGCTGCTTCGGGCTCCCCGCGGCGTCGAAGAGTTCCCGCTCGGCGAGACCGCTCCGGATTCCCCGGCTGTGCCTGTCTGGCTGGAACGTTGGGGGCTTTGGGTCGGCATCGTTATCGTGCTCGTGCTGTTCGCGTATACGGTGCCGTTTGCGGATATGATTCAGCATGCGGGGCCCGGGGCCAAGGGCGTCGTGACCTGGTAGCCGCGTCTTCGCGCATATTCAAACGGTCTTGCATACCGACAATCGCTTCGCCGTCCTCGACTCGGGGGCGGCGAAGCCGTTTTTACCGTCACCGCGCCGTCCGCACCCGTATAAGATGATAGGAGTTACAGGAGGGATGCGGGTATGACGTCACGAGACAAGCCGCGGGTCGTCTGGGTGACGCCGGGTTCTTTCCCGGTTCCGTACGCGGGCAGCAGTTCGGTGGAGCGGGTCGTTGCGGAAGTGAGCCGGAGGCTTGCGCCTTATGCGGAAGTGACGGTTGTCGGCCGGCTCGGTGCGGGGCAGGCGCGATCGGAGACGATCGACGGCGTCGCGTACCGGCGCGTGCCCCGGATGCGGCCGCTTGCATACGCGAAGGCGGCGGCCGCGATCGTGCGCCGGCTGGCGCCCGACGTCGTCATTGCCGAGAATCGTCCGAGGCTCGCGCGCGAGCTCAAGCGGCGTTGTCCGCCCGGCTGCAAGGTCTGGTTGTCGCTGCAGTCGACGACATTTGTGGCGCCGCATCACATCGGCCGGGCCGAGCTGAGGGCGTGCTTCAAGTCGGCGGACCGGATCGTGGCCAACAGCGATTTTCTCCGCCGGCGGCTCGCCGCGCTCGTTCCGTCGGCGGCCGGCAAGATCGCCGTCAATCATCTCGGCGTGGATCCGGACGCGTTCCCGTCCCGCTGGGACGACCCGCAAGCGCTGGAGCGCGAAGAGCTGCTGGCGTCGCACGGGGCGACGGGGCGCAAGGTGCTGCTGTACGTCGGCCGGCTGCAGCCGTACAAGGGGGTGCACCATCTGCTGGAGGCGATGCCGGCCGTGGCGGCGGCCCATCCGGACGCGCTGCTCTTCGTCGTGGGCGGCGCCTACTACGGCTCGCGGCGCACGTCCGCTTATTCCCGGCGGCTGCAGCGGATGGCGCGGCGGCTGCGCGGCCACGTCCGGTTCGTTCCCTACGAACCGCACGACCGCGTCGCCCGGTGGTTCCGCGCGGCGGATATCGCCGTGGTGCCTTCGAGCGCCCGCGAAGCCTTCGGGCTTGTCAACGCCGAAGCGATGGCTTCCGGCGTCCCGGTTGTGGCGACGAACGCGGGCGGCATCGGAGAAGTGGTGGCGCATGGCGAAACGGGGCTGCTGGTGCCGCTTCGGAACGTGCCGGACGGACTGGCGGCGGCCGTCAGCGAGCTGCTGCGCGACCCCGAGCGGATGCGCGCGTACGGCGAAGCCGGGCGCAGGCGCGCGCTTACGTTTTTCACGTGGCAGGCGACCGCCATGCGTCTGGCCGCCATGCTCGGCGTCGGCGGCGTATAGTGATCCGGGGACCGGCCCCGCGATCCGGGCTTCTGCGGCGGCGTCGATTGCCGGCCGGAATCGGACAGCGCCAGTCCGTTCGCTTGCCCGGCGGTCTTCCATACCGCGATCCGAAAGGTCCGCCGCGGCTCCTGAACCTCTCGGCGGCAAAGGCCGCGTGCGGGGGAGTGCCGAACCGGCCGCGATCAAAGTTTTTATGCGAAGGAGCGTTCCCGCGATCTGGGTGTTTGCATATGTTGACCATGACCAGATTTAGGGAAGGAGCCTGCTCGCGATGAAAAAAAAGGACAAAAACCGCGCAGGGGGGATGGGGGAGACCCTTCGTCCCCGCCGGGTCAACGCCCGAATGAACGAGCTTGACTGGTTCAATTCGGTAGACGCCGCTTCCTCATCCAAGCCGGCCGAAGCCGAGGCGCAACTGAGCATGAGAGGAACCGTGCACGTCGAGGATATGGCCGCTCCCCTCGAAAGTGATGCGGAGGAAGCCGTTATGCGGTTGCCGGCTGACGTTCGCCGCGAACCGGAACCGGCACCGGTCCCGGAGCCCGGACCGGCGCGCCGCCCTCGAATTGTTCCGGCCGCCAGGCCGCCTCTGGCCAAACCGGAGGAACCGCCCGTCAAGCTGCCGACGGCCGCCGAGATGCTGGCCGAACGCCAGGCGTTGGGGCGCAAGCCGGTCGTCTACACGGACGATCTTACGGACGGGGCGGTTACCGGCGCCAAGCTTGCTCCGTTTGCGGTGGACGGCGGCAAAATCCGCGACGGCAGCATCGGGGAGGACCACCTGCGGGACTTCGCGGTGACGGCGGAAAAGCTCGCCGACCGAAGCGTGACGGCGGATAAGCTGGCGCCCGGATCGGTCGATACCGAGCATCTCGCCGATCTGAGCATCAGCGGCAGCAAGCTGCAGCCCAGATCGATCAGCGGCGACAAGCTGCAGGACGGAAGCATCACCTGGGAGAAAATTGCGGACCGGACGCTCGATGTCGGCAAGCTGGCCGATCAGTCGATCGTGACGCGGCATATCCGGGAAAGCGCGATTACGCCGGAACGGCTGCAGGACGGAGCGGTGACTTCTGCGAAGATTGCCCCCGCCTCGGTGTTCGATACGCATCTGGCGGCCGGCAGCGTGAATACGCCGAAGCTGGCGGACGAAGCGGTCACCGAGTCGAAGCTGAGGAGCGCTTCCGTCACTTCCGCGAAGCTGGCCGACGGCGCCGTCGGAAGCGTCCATATCAAGCCCGCGTCCATCGAGTCGCGCCATCTGGCCGCGGGCTCGGTGCAGTCCGAGCATTTGGCCCGGGAGCATGTAACGGAGCACCATATCCGGGATGGAGCCGTCAGCGGCTCCAAGCTGGCGGAAGGGGCGGTCGGCTCGGAGCAGTTGGCTGCGGGCGCCGTGCTCGCCTCCCATCTCGCGGCGAATGCCGTTCGATCCATCCATGTCGCCGCCCAGGCGATCGAAGCCGCGCATTTGGCCCCGCAATCCGTGGAGACCGAGCATCTGTCTCAGGAATCGGTCGGAACCAACCAATTGCAGGACGGCGCCGTCACTTCCGCGAAGCTGGCCGACAGCTCCGTCGAATTCCGCCATCTCGCGCCGCTCTCCGTCCATGCGAGGCAGCTTGGCGACCATGCCGTCACGACGTCGAAGCTGGCAAGAGAATCGGTGTCGACCGACAAGCTGAACGATCTGGCCGTCACGACCGTGAAGCTTGCCCCGAAGGCGGTGACGACCGACAAGCTGGCCATCGGAGCGGTTCGTTCCGAGCAGCTTGCGCTGGAGAGCGTCGTCACCGATCACCTGGGCGCGGGGGCCGTCACCGGCGACAAATTGGCGGCCGGCGCGGTCGGCGACAAGCATCTGCTGCCGGAATCGGTGGGAGGCAGCCATCTGAAGAGGGGCGCGGTCGACTCCCGGCATATACAAGCCGGAGCCGTTCTCCAGACGCATCTGGCGGAAGCTTCGGTGGACGGAACGAAGCTCGCGTGGGAGAGCGTCGACGCCCCCCATCTGAAGCCGGAGTCGGTGCGAGGGGTTCATCTGTCCCCCGGCAGCGTGAAATCGGGGCATCTCGCGGGCGAAGCGGTCCAAACCGACAAGCTGGCGGACGCGGCTGTTACGGGAGCCAAGCTCGCGGCCGGTTCGGTGTCGACGGCGCATATCGCGACGGGAGCCGTCACCTCCGACAAGCTGCAGCCCGGCGGAATCGGGGCGGAGCAACTGGCCGAAGGTGCCGTAGGGTCCCGGCATGTGTCGCCCGGGAGCATCGAAGCCGTTCATCTGAAGCCGGACAGTCTGACGGGAGACCGGATTCGCGACGGTTCGCTGGAAGCCCGCCATCTCGCGGACGGCGCCGTCGGAGCTTCGGCTATCGCCCATGAGGCCGTCGAATCCCGCCACTTGGCCAAAGGCGCGGTGACGGTCCATGCGATCGCGGCCGGCGCGGTGTCGGTCGACAAGCTTGCGGCGGGAGCCGTCACGGGCGAGAAGATCGGTCTTGAGCAAATTTCCGGCAAGCATCTCGCATACGGCAGCGTTCACAGCTACCACCTGAAAGAAGGCAGCGTGCACGGCGAACATCTGGAGCCGGGAGCGGTCGCTTCGGAGCATCTGCAGGCCGGCAGCGTCGGCCACAGGGAACTGCAAGCCGGCAGCGTCGGCCCGGAGCAACTGGCGGCGGGAGCGGTGACCGCCGAGAAGCTGGCCGCCCGCGCGGTTGGCCGGGAGCATCTGCAGGCGGGCAGCGTCGGCGAGGAGCATCTGGCGGACGGCTCCGTGACGGGAGCGACGCTGGCTCCCGGGTCGGTCGGCTCCCCGCATCTCCGGCCCGAAGCCGTCGGCGGCGAGCATCTGCAGGTCGGCAGCGTCGGCGAGGAGCATCTGGCGGACGCCGCCGTGACGGGGACGAAGCTGGCGGAGGCGTCCGTCGATGCCGTCCACTTGCGTCCGTGGTCGGTCGGCTTCCGCCACCTGCAACCGGAAACGGTCGGGATCGAGCAGTTGCAAGCGGGCAGCGTCACCTCCTCGAAATTGGCGGCGGGAGCGGTCGCGCACGAGCATCTGGCCCCCGGTTCCGTCGGCGAACCGCAGCTCCGCGAAGGGGCCGTGGGCCGGGCGCATATCCAGCCCGGCAGCATCGGCCCCGAGCAACTGGAGGCGGAAGCGGTGACTCCCGAGAAGCTGGCCGCCTACGCGGTTGGCCGGGAGCATCTGCAGGCGGGCAGCGTCGGCGAGGAGCATCTGGCGGACGGCTCCGTGACGGGAGCGAAGCTGGCTCCCGAGTCGGTCGGCTCCCCGCATCTCCGGCCCGAAGCCGTCGGCGGCGAGCATCTGCAGGCGGGCAGCGTCGGCGAGGAGCATCTGGCGGACGGCTCCGTGACGGGGGCGAAGCTGGCGGAGGCGTCCGTCGATGCCGTCCACCTGCGTCCGTGGTCGGTCGGCTTCCGCCACCTGCAACCGGAAGCGGTCGGGATCGAGCAGTTGCAAGCGGGCAGCGTCACCTCCTCGAAATTGGCGGCGGGCGCGGTCGCGCACGAGCATCTGGCTCCCGGTTCCGTCGGCGAATCGCAGCTCCGCGAAGGAATTGTGGGTCTCGCGCACATCCAGCCCGCCAGCGTCGGCGAGGAGCAACTGGTCGACGGCGCCGTCAGCGGCGAGAAGCTGGCGTCGGCCAGCGTCTCTTCCCGGCATCTCGCGAACGAGTCGATCGAATCTCGGCATATATGCGACCAGTCGATCGGCGAGGAGCATCTGGCCGAAGGCTCGGTGGGAACGGCGCACCTGCAGGCGGAATCGGTCACCGCCGACAAGCTTGCCGAAGGTTGCGTAACCGGGGACAAATTGGCTGTCGGCAGCGTCGGCCGCGATCATCTCGAAGCGGGCAGCGTGGGCGGGGACGAGATTGCGCCGGGCAGCCTGCGGGCCGAGCACTTTGCCCCGGGATGGCTTCAGGCGCAACATATCCCGGACCGCATCATTGCCGAGAGCATGCTGGCGGAGCAGTCCGTCACGAGCCGCCAATTGCGGGAAGGGGCCGTCCGCCCCGAGCACCTGTCGTTTAATCCCGTATGCGGGCAGACGGGAATCGCCGCCGTCCAACAATTGTTCGGAGCGGAAACGTTCGAATGGAATTCCGCGGACGAAACCGCCGAGGTGAAAGTGACGTTCCCGCAAGCTTTCGCCAACGACCGTTACGTCATAACGGCCATGACCGACGTCATCTCCTGCTACCCCGTGCTGCTGCGACGTTCGACGACCGGGGCGACGCTGCTGCTCGTGCGGTCCAAGGTCAGCCCGCCGAGCCGCGGACTGCTGATGTGGGTCGCGGTTGGCGCCCGGCCGTAACGTTCCCGCACGGATATCCCCCCCGAAACCTCCGAATCTGCGTACGCCGCAGGTTCGGAGGTTTTCTTCATGCGGACGAAGCGCGCGGCGGATCGGGAGAAATCCCGAATCGTACCTGCCGGTTCCGGCCATACGTTCGCCCGAGGCTGCCGCCGCATTTCGGGAAGGAGCGGCGTCACCGTACAGATGCCGTTACACGGTCGTCCTTTCCGTACATACAATGGCAAAGGAAAGATGGCATGAACGAAAGCCGGACGATCGAGCGCGCGCCATTGGGGGAACGCGGCATGTCCATCCGCATACGGAGGCGTACGCCGGAGAGGCCGCCGTCCCCGTCCGCGGGCGAGGGACGGCGGGCATCGGCCCGAGCCGGTTCGTCGGCGAACCAGGAGCGTAAAGGGGGGATGCGGGTTGAAGGGAATCGTGTTGGCCGGTGGAACGGGCTCGCGGCTGAAGCCGCTGACGGATGCCGTGAACAAGCATCTGCTGCCCGTCGGGCGGTACCCGATGATCCACTACGGATTAATGAAGCTGAAGCAGGCGGGAATTACCGACATCCTGATCGTGGTCGGGACGAAATCAGTTCAGCAATATGCGGGGTACCTCGGCAGCGGAAGCCGGCTCGGACTCCGGTTGGCTTATCTGGTTCAGGATTCCCCCGGCGGCATTGCGCAGGGACTCTCGCTGGCGGAGCCTTTTGTCGCCAAAGGGGAAAAGCTGCTGCTTCTGCTGGGCGACAATCTGTTCGACGACGACCTGGGACCGTATGTCGCCGCGTTCGAACGCCAGCCCAACGGTGCCAGGGTGCTTTTGAAGCAGGTCGCCGACCCGAGCCGGTACGGGGTGCCGATTCTGGAGCGGGGCCGGATCGCGGCAATCGAGGAGAAGCCCGCCGCGCCGCGGTCGAATTATTGCGTCACCGGTATTTATATGTACGATTCCGGCGTGTTCGACGAGATCCGGCACATCCGGCCGTCGGGGCGCGGCGAGCTGGAGATCACGGACGTGAACAACCGGTACGCGGCGAGGGGAGAGCTGGAATACGACGTGCTCGGCGGCTGGTGGATCGACGCGGGTACGCACGAGGCGCTGCAGACGGCGGCCCGGCGGTTGTCGGGACAGAGCAGACCGGGACAGCAGCCGTAGCGGCGCGAAGGATAAAGAGGCAAGGAGGGCCGCGGGGAATCTAAGGCCATTGTCTCCTGTACAACTGCCGTTACAAGCCGTGTCCGTCGGTTCATACAATGCAAAAACCGCGGTCGCGCCCCGTCCGTCGGGACTCGTATGCATCAGAAGGAGGTGCGGTCGATGAACGGAACCGCTCATGCCGCGGCCCGAGGCCGAAGGGACGGATACCGGGCCGGCTGGAGCGAAGGATACAGACTCGGCCGATGCGAGGCGATCAGGCGACAGGCTGCCGCATTGCCGATCGAACGCCTGCCGCTGCGGATTCTGTATATTCCCCAAGGATTCGAAGCGATCGATTACGGCGTCATCGAGGCGTTGAATCATAAAGTTGCGGAATGCCTGATCGGCGACCCCCGTCAAATGGCGCGGCAAGCCATCGACTACCGGCCGGATCTCGTGCTTGTCCTGAACGGGATGCATGTGTTTCCGGACGATCATCTGCAGCAGATCGACGCGATCCGCGGGGCGGGCATCCGAACGGCGATCTGGTTCGCCGACGACCCGTATTTCTCCGAGCTTACGGCGAAGATCGCCCCCCGCTACGATTATGTGTTCACGCACGAGTTGAGCTGTGCCGGCTGGTACCGCCAGCTTGGCTGCCCGAATGCGCATTACTTGCCGCTCGCGGCAAGCACGACACTGTTCCGGCCGATACATGTCGAGGCGAAATACAGAACCGACGTTTGCTTTATCGGCATGGGGTTCCAGAACCGGATCCGGTTTTTCGACCAGTTGGCTCCTTATCTGTCGGGGCTGCGCGTCTTCATCGCCGGGGCTCTGTGGAATTCCTTGAAGCATTACCGGCAGCTCGCCGGCAAAATCAAGCTGGACTGGATTCCGGTCCCCGAAACCGCGAGCTACTATTCGGGCGCAAAAATCGTGCTGAACGTGCATCGAATGGCCGGGGGCAATCAAAATTCGTACAAACTGCCCGCGAAGTCCCTGAATCCGAGGACGTTCGAGATTGCCGCGTGCGGCGCGTTTCAACTGACGGACGTCCGGGAGGATCTGCCGCTCTACTTCACCCCCGGCCAGGATATCGCCACATACCGATCGGCCCGGGAAGCCGCCAGGCTGATCCGCCACTATCTCACACACGAGGACGAGCGGCGACGCCTGGCCTGGAACGCGCTGCGGCGAACCTGCACGGAGCATACGTTCGCGAACCGGCTCGATCGGCTGTTCCGCATCGTGTTCGAAGGAGCGTGACGCCGATGGCTCGCAACATGCGGCCGAGCGCTTCCCTTGCCCGATACCATAGGGCGGGGCGCGAAGCCGGTTACGCGGAAGGGCTTGCGGCCGGATACCACCTGGGCCGATGCGAGGCGGTGAACCGGCAAATATCCGGGCTGCCGGAGCGCCGCTGGGACGTCAAGATCATGTACGTCACCTCGGGCAAATGGTACCCCTACAAGCCCATAGACGACGCGATCGCGCGCGGGCTGCTCCCGATTGTCCGCGAGGTCTCGTGTTTTCGCTGGCGAATTCCCACACGGGGGTATCCGAAGCAGGATCTCGTCGGAGCGGTGCTGCGCGAACGGCCCGATCTGGTTATTTGCCTCGACGGGATCGCGATGGATCTGAAGCAGATCGACCGGATCCGAAGCGCGGGGTTCCGGACGGCCGTGTGGCTGACGGACGATCCGTATTTTACGGACGTGACGTCGAAGATCGCGCTTCATTTCGATTACGTCTTCACCCTCGAATTGAACTGCGTCGAGTTCTACAAGCAGATCGGCTGTCCTCAGGTTCATTACTTGCCGCTCGCGGCGGATACCGCCATGTTCCGGCCGCGCCGCGTCGAACCGGGCCTGCGGCGGGACGTGAGCTTTATCGGGAGCGGCTATTGGAACAGAGTGCGCGCGATCGACGCGGTCTCGCCGTATCTTGCCGCCAAACGCGTGCGTTTTGTCGGCCAGTGGTGGAATCGGCTGCGGAGCTACAAGCGGTTTGCGCGGGACATCGAGCTGAACCGCTGGCTGCTGCCTCAGGACACGGCGGCCGCCTACAACGGCTCCAAGATTGTGCTGAACATCCACCGGGCGCATGACGACGCCTCGTACAACAACAACCGGCTGTTGATTCCCGCCGTGTCGCCCAATCCCCGCACGTTCGAGATCGCGGCATGCGGGGCGTTTCAACTGACGGACGTCCGGGAGGATATTGTCCGATTTTACGTGCCGGGCGAGGAGATTGTCACGTACCAATCGCCCGAAGACATGGTGGCCAAGATCGAATATTATTTGACGCATGAATCGGAACGCCGCGAAATCGCGATCCGCGCGCTTCGGAAGACGCTGGAGCAGCATACGTACCCGAAGCGTCTTGCGGAGCTGCTGCGGATCGTCTTCGGGGATTGAAGGGAGGTTCCGCCATGAAAAAACGATCGGGCTTGAGACGCCGGTCCGCGGCCCGCGGACGAAGGACGCGCGCCGCGCCTCCGCGCCGCCGCCGCGGCCGGCCGCCGGCTTCGCGCCGTGGCCGGGCGCCCGCCTCGCGCCGGGGAAAGGCCGGCCGCCCGGCGGCCAAACAACGCGCACGCCGCAGAATCGTGCCGATTCGTGTGCGCTACTACCGGGCCGGCTTCGCCGAAGGCTACAACACCGGATACAACGAAGGGTTCGCCCAAGGCTTGCAGGACGGAATGAGCGTGCCGGCCGCCGGATGAGCGCCGTTCGTGCGCCGGCCGCAACCGGCATGATTTCGACAGCGGGGAGGTGACGGGAATTTTTGAAAATCATGTTGTTTTCCCATATTTGCTATGACCACTATATGACAGGCGCGGAGAAATTGCTCTTATTTACGGCGTCCGAGCTGCAGCCGCACGCCGAATGCGTGCTGGCCGCGCCGAAGGACGGCATGCTCATCCGGGAGGCTTCGGCCAGGGGCATTCGGACGGTTGTCAGCCCGTATCCGGTCTGCCTGGGGCTTTACGGCCCGCATGCGAATCTGAACCGGGCGCTGGGCAAGCTGGCGCGGCGCCATCTTCGGCCGATGATCGATCTGCTGCACCGCCATCGTCCCGATCTCGTCGTGGCCATGACCTGCGTCAACCCGATGCCGGCGATGGCGGCGAAAATCCTCGGCATTCCCGTGCTGTGGAAGATGGCCGAGACGATCCTCCCGACAGCGCACACCCGGGCGGCCGCCGCATTCATCAACCGCCACTCGGATTGGATCGCGGGGGTATCCCGGGCGGCGCTCGCGCCGTTTGCCGGCATCGCTTCGCCCGACAAATTGATCGCGATGCATCCGTCATGGAATCCCGCCGAATTCGAACCGGAGCGGTGGGATGAGTACCGATCGGCCGTGCGGACGCAGCTCGGCATCGCCGAGACCGATTGCGTCTTCGCTTATATATCGGCGGACATCTACCCGAACAAGGGGCTGGAGCACTATATCGACGCCGCGCTCCCCCTCTGTTCCGTCTACCCGTCGGCGCGGTTTCTCATTGTCGGCAATCCGACCGACAGAGGCTACTACGAACGCTGCATGGGCAAGATCGCATCCAGCGGCTACGCGCACCGGTTCCATGCCTTGGGCGTCCAGCCGCATATTCAGCAGGTGCTTCCGGCGGCGGACGTCGTCGTGATGCCCAGTCTGGGGCAGGAAGGGTTCCCGCTGACGTCGCTGGAAGGGATGCTGTTCGGCAAAGCCGTTGTCGCCTACGCTTCCGGCGGGCTGTCGGAGATGCTGGAGAGAACGGGCAACCAAGCCTGTCTCGCGCCGTCCGGAGACTGGCGGACGCTCTCGGCGAAAATGGCCGAGCTGGCCGCCGACGAGGCCTGGCGTACGGCGCTGGGCCGGCGCAACCGGGACGCGGTCAACGAAGCGTTCGGCCCGGAAGCGTTCCGGGAACGGCTGCGGCAGTGGCTTCGGCAGGCGCACGACGCGGTCGGACTCCGGGAAGCCGAGCATGCGCGTATGCGGACATTGACGCCGGGCAGGCTCTTCCGGGGGGCGCAATCGTCCGAGGCGTATCTGATCGAGGACGGCGGGAAGAGGCCGTTCGCTTCCGCCGCCCATCTGTCCGCCTTCCGTTACCGGCCCGGCGACGTCCGCGTTGCGGCGGACCGGACGCTGCAGGCGTATCCGACCGGAAGGCCCGTCACGTTCCAGCCGTTCGATCCGCCCGCGGAATTTCCGGCCAAGGGAGCCGGTCCGGCCGTCTGCTTGTACCGGCGCGGCGTGCTTCACCCGATCGTCTCGCCCCGGGCGCTCGCCCGGCGGAGGATCGGCGCGGACCGCATCGTCCGGCTGCCGGCCGACATCATCGCGGCGCTGCCCGTCGGCGAGCCGACGGACGATCTCGGCCACGTCGGATTCCCGGGGGGCCGGAGGCGGCCGGCGAAGCGCCGGGCGGGCGGACGCCGCTTGAAGCGTTCCGTTCGCGGCACACGGACGCGCCAAGGCGCGCGGAGACGGAAGCGGCGGCGGCTCCGGCCGGGCCTTCGCCGGTTCGGGCTGCGCCGAATCTCCAGACCGGCCGGACGGAGGGCGAAGACATGAAAATCGTGACGATTCTGGGGACGCGGCCGGAAATTATCCGGCTCAGTCTCATTATGGAGAAGCTGGACCGGTATGCCAGCCGGCATGTGGTGGTGCACACGGGCCAAAACTTCACCCGCCGGCTCAGCGACGTGTTTTTCGAGGAGATGGAGCTCCGCCGTCCGGACTACCGGCTCGCGGATAAACAGTTGTCGCTCGGCGGACAACTGGCGGCGATCTTCGGCGGGGTGGAAGAGATCCTGGCGAGGGAGCGCCCGGACCGGGTGCTCGTGCTCGGGGATACGAACAGCGCGCTTGCGGCGGTGATCGCCGAGCGGATGGGCGTGCCCGTCGTGCATATGGAAGCGGGCAACCGCTGCTTCGATCTGGCCGTGCCGGAGGAGAAAAACCGCCGGGTGATCGACGCGGTCTCCACGATCAATATGCCGTACACGCCGCAGAGCAAAGAAAATTTGCTGCGGGAGGGTTTCCCGGCGAACCGGATCGTCCTGACGGGCAATCCGATCCGCGAGGTGCTGATGCGGTACGAGTCCAAGATCGCCGCCAGTCCGATTCTTGCCAGGCTGGGTTTGGACGGCGGAGAGCCCTACGCGGTCGTCACGATCCACCGTGCGGAAAACGTCGACGTTCCGGCCCGTCTGAAGGAAATTTTGACGGGGCTCAACCGGGTTGCGGAGACATACGGCATCCGGCTGATTTGCAGCGTGCACCCGCGAACCCGGTCGCAGCTCGCCCGATTGCCGGATTTCACGATGAATCCGTTGGTCGAATTCCATGAGCCGTTCGGCTTCTTCGATTTCGTCCGTCTGGAGCGGGGCGCCTGGTGCGTGCTGACCGACAGCGGGACGGTACAGGAGGAATGCTGCATCTTCCGGGTGCCGACCGTGACGGTGCGCCGCACGACGGAACGGCCGGAGACGGTCGACTGCGGCAGCAACATCGTGGCAGGGATCGATGCCTCCAGAATAGCGGACAGCGTCGGGCTGATGACATCGCTGCCGCGCGCTTGGGAATGTCCGCAAGGGTATTTGGATACGGACGTCTCGGATAAAGTCGTGAAATTTTTGATCGGGGGGAATCTTTATGTTTCGTGACAGGACCATTCTGATCACGGGCGGCACAGGTTCGTGGGGCTATGAATTGGTCCGCCAACTGCTGCCTCAGCGGCCGAGGAAAATCATCGTGTATTCGCGCAACGAGTCGAGCCAGGTGGCGATGAAGCGCGCGTTCGACGATCCGCGCCTCGCGTTCTGCATCGGCGACGTGCGGGACCGCGCGGCGCTGAACGCCGCCTGCAGAGACGTCGACTATTTGTTCCACCTGGCCGCGCTCAAGCACGTGCCGGTCTGCGAGGATCAGCCTTACGAAGCGCTGAAGACCAACGTGCTCGGCACCCAAAACGTCATTGAAGCGGCGATCGAGAACAAAGTCAAAAAAGTGATCAACATCTCGACGGACAAAGCGGCCAATCCGTCCAACTTTTACGGCATGACCAAAGCCATCGGGGAAAAGCTGATCGTCTACGCGAATATGCTCGGTTCGGACACCAAATTCGTCTGCGTGCGCGGAGGCAATGTGCTCGGCACGAACGGCAGCGTCATTCATCTGTTCATGAAGCAGATACGGGAGCAGAACAAGATCGGCATCACCGACCGCGGCATGACGCGGTTTTTCCTGACGATGGAGGAGGCGATCGCGCTGCTGCTGCACGCTTCGGTCGAGGGCATCGGCGGGGAAACGTTCGTCATGATGATGCCGACCTGCCGCATCCTCGATCTGGCCGAGGTGCTGATGGAGGCCGAGGGCAAGAAGATGGAGGAGGTCGCGGTCGTCGAGCTCGGCGTCCGGCCCGGGGAGAAAATCCACGAGATTTTGTATTCCGAATACGAGGCGCAAAATACGGTGCAGTTCGACGACAACTATCTGGTGATTTTGCCGTCGATCGAATTGCCGGAGCTGAAACGCCGCTACGGCGGCTATCCGAAGGTCAAGCTCAGCAATTACTCCTCGGCCGACAACCTGATGTCGAAGCAGGAAATTCGCGAGCTGCTTGTGAAAGGCCGGTTTTTGTCATGATCAAGCTGCTGCTGATCGGAGCGACGGGAATGGCCGGACACGTGCTTGAGCGGTATTTCCGCGAGCAGGCGGATTATCGGGTTTTCTCCACGTCGCGGGAGACGGGCCATCCGGAACGGCTGCGGCTGGAGCTGACCGATTCGGCGGCGGCGAGGGAAATCGTGCGGGCGGTGCGTCCCGATGTGATCGTCAACTGCGCGGGGATTCTGAACGAGGACGCGAGCCGCCGGGAGACGATGGCATACGAGATCAACGGCCTTCTGCCGCACCGCCTGGCCCGCGAAGCGGAAGCGGTCGGCGCCAGGCTCGTGCACATCAGCTCCGATTGCGTCTTCTCCGGCAAAAGGGGAAGGTACACGGAATCGGATGAACCGGACGGGACGAGCGTCTACGCCCGCACCAAGCGGTTGGGCGAGGTACATGCCGCTCCGCATACGACGATCCGCACGTCCATCATCGGTCCGGAGGTGCGCGAGGGCGGCATCGGCCTGATGCAGTGGTTTCTGCGCCAGACCGGGCGGGTGACCGGATACGTGCACGTGCCCTGGAACGGGGTGACGACGCTGGAACTGGCCAAGGCCGTGCGGGAGGCGATCGAACGGCCGGTCGCCGGGCTGGTCCATCTGACGTCGGTCGAGACGATCACCAAGCACGACCTTCTGCTGCTGATCCAGGACATCTGGGACAAGACCGACGTTGAAGTCGTCCCGTACGAACACGTCCGGATCGACCGGACGCTGGTCGCCACGCGCAACGATTGGACGTATCGCGCTCCGGGCTATCGGCGCATGCTGGAAGAGCTGCGGGATTGGACGGCCGGACGCGAATAAAGAGGGGGGAGCGGGCATGACGGATTGGACGGCCGGGGCGGCGGAGGCCGCAAGCCGAACCGCCGGCCGCGGGACGGTGCTGGTTACGGGAGCGACCGGCTTTACCGGATTAACGGCATGCCGCTATCTGCTTCAAGCCGGTTATGCCGTCGTCGGCGTCTCCCGGGGAGGGAACGCGCTGGAGTCGGCGCGTCGGTCCGCGCCCGAGGCGGTCTGGCTGACCTGCGACTTGACGTCGCCGGACGACGCGGCCCGGCTGCTGCGTATCGCGAAGCCGGACTTCGTCCTGCATCTGGCCGGGTTAAACGCCGTGCGCGATTCCTGGGAGCGGCCGCTGGCGCATATGCAGGCCAACCTGATGGCGACGTTGCATCTGCTTGAGGCGGCGCGGCTGGAGCATGCCTGCCGCCTGCTGATCGTCTCCTCGATGCTGAGCGTGCCGCCCAGCGAGTCGCCGGCTCCGCCGCATCCGTACAGTTGGAGCAAATCGCTGCAGGCGGCCAGCGCGCTGGCCTGGGCCCGCTTGTTCGGGCTGGATGTTCGAGTGGCGAGGCCGGCCAATCTGATCGGCCCCGGTCCCAGCGCCGGCGTATGCGGCTTGCTGGCCCGCCATGCGGAGCGGCTGTCGCGCGGAGAGCCGCTGCCGCCCTTCCGCCTCTCTTCGCTGGGCGAGGCGAGGGATTACGTGGATGTGCGCGACGCGGTTCGCGCCTACGAGCTGATATTGCGGCTCGGCCGGCCGGGGGCGGTATACCCCGTCGGCACCGGGCGGCACCGCACCTTGAGGGAAGTGCACGAGGCGGCGGAGCGGGCGGCCGGCCGCGCGATTCCGGTGGAAGTTCCCGGCCACGCCGGCCCGCCGGAGGCGCTTCCCGACTCGGAGAAGACCGATCTCGCCGCCATACGCGGGCTCGGCTGGTCGCCCGCTTGGTCGTTCGACCAGTCCATGCGCGATATGTTCGAATATTTCCGCACAATCGGAAGGAGGGAGACGGAATGAGCGGATTGCCCTTGGTTACGATCGTCATCCCGTTCTACAACTGCCCGTATATCGACCAGGCGATCGCCAGCGCGTTGGAGCAGCAGTATCCGAATCTGGAGATCATCGTCGTCGACGACGGTTCGACCCGGTATCAGGACCGGATAGCGCCATATCTGGATCGCATCTCGTATCTGGGCAAGGCGAACGGAGGAACCGCCACGGCTCTTAATCACGGCTTTCGCATGGCGTCCGGCCGGTATATCGCCTGGCTCAGCTCGGACGATTGGCTGTATCCCGACAAAATCGCCCAGCAGGTGCATTTCATGCAGCAGCATCAACTGCAGATCAGTTATACGGACTTCCACGGCATGAACGAGCACGGCGCGATCACCCATCTCAACCAGACGATCAAATTTTCGAACGAGTGTGCGTTTATCGAGGCGTTTAAATCGTTTAACCCCATAAACGGCTGCACGGTCATGATGACCAAAGATTTGTTTTTCGCCATCGGCGGCTTTGACGAAAAGCTGCTGTACACGCACGATTACGACGCCTGGATTCGGATCTTGCTGGCGGGCCAACGCATCGGCTATTTGAACTTGCCGCTGACGAAATACCGCTGGCATGCCAACATGGGTTCGAGGAAACACCGTCCGGTCATCTCCGCGGAAATCAAAGCCATCCGGGCGAGAACCAGAGGGCCGCTAACGCAACTGCTGAAGCGATATCGTCAAATCGGGCGCTGCTGACGGTCCTCGTCGGACGCCGGAAGGGGGATGGGGAATGACGCAGCCGGAAATCAGCGTAATTATGCCTTCCTACAATAAATATCCGCAAAACCTGTTCACGCTGCTGACGTTGAACAACCAGACGTTCGACCTGTCGCGCGTCGAAGTGATCCTGGTCGATGACGGTTCGACCGACGATACCCGCGTAATCCCGCATCGCCACGCGTTCAGGTTCCGGCTGCGTTATATCCGCACGCCGACGAACATCGGCCGGCCGAGAGCCCGCAACCGGGGCGTGCAGGCGGCCCAAGGGCGGCTTCTTGTGTTCCTGGACGCCGAGATGCTGGTGGAGCCGACGTATCTGCAAAGGCATTACGAGCTCCATCAGGCCGACGCCAGCCTGGTCGTATGCGGAGCGATGCTGCTTAAAGGCGCGTACACGATGTGGTATCCGGATTTTTCCGAAGCGCAGAAAGCGCATGTCTATCAGTTTTTGGCTCTTAGCGACGCCTATCGGGACTTGTCCCTGGGCCTGAAGCCGCCGCCCGACCACAAGGTCTGCCTGTTCGACGAAGCGGGCATCGCCGCGGGATGCTTCAAGCTGTTTTCGTTCGACAAGCCCATCTCCGATTACTACGAGAATGTCATTTTCAGGGTGTACGGAGATCATTTCAACGGGTTTGCGCTGTCCTGGATCTTGTTTTTTACCGGCAACGTTTCCGTGCGCCGAGAGCTTTTGCTGTCCGTCGGCCTGTTCGAGGAGTACGATGGATACGGGTGGGACGACAGCGAGATGGGCTATCGCCTCTACAAGCGGGGCGCCCGGTTTTTTCACGACCGGCATAACCGCGTCTACCATCAGGAGCATCCGGTATCGGTCGGGAATTTGCGCGAGGCGCACTTGAATTTCTGGCGGTTCCGCGAGAAATATCCGGGCGAGATCGATGTGGCCGCGATGGCGCTCGCTTATTTGCCGCAGCCCAAATATTTGAACGAAATCAATCTCGTCGTCTGCGAATACCACCGGCTTCAGCGCGAGCGGCCCGGCCGGTACTTGCGCGTGGCGGAGACGCTGCACGGCGCGTTGCGGGCGGTTGTCTTGCGGTTGCGGGACGGCGAACCGGTCACCCGGCTGTACGAGCGTTTCGATTGGAGGCCGGAGCCTTATTATGCGGAACGGTGGGAGCTGGTGCAGAACAATATGTTTCTCGATCTGGTGGGGATTCTCGATCATCTTCTGTCATTATAAAAAAAGTCCCTGTGCGATTGCCGGATGAGCAATCGCACAGGGATTTTTTAGGGTCCGCCTGCTTGCTCAGGACTACAGTCCAAGCTCGCGGAGCATGCGTTTAAATTGAACGGCGTAATGGCCGGGGTCGAAATGGCGGCGCACGTGCAGCAGGGCTTCGTTCCTCAGCCGCTCCCGCAGCGGATGGTCGGTCAACAGCCGATGGGCCTGATCCACCGCTTCCGGGAAGTTCCCCAACGTGTAATAGAGACCGGTCCGGTTCTGGATGACGGAACTGCGAACGCCCTCGGAATCGGTCGTCAGCACCGGGCAGCGGCAGCTCATCGCCTCCAGCACCGAATAAGGCGCTCCCTCCGATTTGGAGGTGCAGCAGAGGAAACCGCCCGAGTCCCCGATCATGGAGAAGTATTCGGGCATATGATCATGCGGCACGTTCGACCGGATCGTCAAATATTCCCGCAGCTTCAGCATGTCGATCCAGTATTCGAACTGCTGCCGGTCGACGGGTCTGGACAAGCTGTGATCCTCGAACATCCACAGACGGATATTCCGGTCGACGCCGTAAATGAGATGATGGCCGATGACGAGGAATTCCGCCCAGTTTTTATTCGCCTCGATCCGGCCCAACCAGGCGACGATCCGATGCGGCGGACGGGGGACCGGACGGTAGGAGAACCGTTTGAAGTCAAGGCAGTTGTTGAAGCGGAATTGCGGCGTGTTCGGGTACAGCTCCCGGATCAGGCTGTCGATGAACGGCGTCCCCGGATTCAGCAGTCCGTTCGCGTGAAGCTCCACCGTTTCCTTGGCGTCGAGCAGCAGCTCCCGCGCCGACTCTTTCGGGGCGATGCCTTGAAATTCCAGAATGATTTTTCCCGTAAACCCAAGCGTACGGAACCGGTAGATCCAGAAATAACCGGTTACGACAACCATGGCATCGTAGCGCTGCACGGCGAACAGATTGCGGAGTTCGTTGTCGTCGTTCGTCACGAACGTCGGGAACTCCCTGGAATTTTGCAGGCCGAAGCCGGGAAGCAGATACAAGCAATGTCCCTCGATGCCGGCGGCTTTCAGCGCGGCGCAGCGCTGGCGGTTCAGCGTTTCGACACCGCCGCTCGGCACGGCGAATACGAACAAGACCTTCATACCTTCAGCTCCTTCAGCATAGCCATCAACCGTTCCGCCTATCGTTCCGGCGGGTATGGCCCGCGGACATGACAGAATGCACCTTCTTAAGATCTTAGTGAGGATCGTTATCCCAGCGTATGTCCGGCGAGCAGGCCATGCTTGGACCATCCGGCATGATTATTCGATCCGTGTCCGCCGGTTCGGCATACGTCCATACGCTCGCCCCGGGGATGCGTATGATAGAACAGATTCGGCGAAGGGGTTGGAGGAGAATGAGGATAGCCGTGACCGGCGGAGCGGGATTTATCGGTTCGCATCTCGTGAAGGCCTTGCTGGAGCGGGGCGACGAGGTGCACGTGCTGGACAATTTCGCGACGGGCCGCCCGGAATACGTGCATCCCGGAGCGGTCCTGCATGAGGTCGACATCGCCGGAGAAGAAGCGCGAACGGCGCTTGCGGCAATCGGAGCGGAGGTTGTGTACCATCTGGCGGCGCAGGCCGACGTCCAGCAGTCGATCCGCAATCCCCGTCTCGATGCCGACGTGAACGTAAGAGGCACGATCAATGTGCTGGACGGATGCCGGGACGGCCAAACGCGGAAAATCGTCTTCGCCTCGACCTCCGGCGTCTACGGCAATCCGCCGAAGCTGCCGCTGCGCGAGCAAGACCCGGCCGAACCCGTGTCGTTCTACGCACTCTCCAAGCTGACGGCCGAATCGTATGTTCGCCTGTACGGAACCTTGTTCGGGCTGGAGCACACCGTCCTGCGCTACGGCAACGTCTACGGGCCGCTGCAGACGGCCAAGGGCGAGGGGGGCGTCGTGGCGCTGTTTATGTCCCGGCTGCGGCAAGGGCAGCCTCTGCATGTGCATGGAGACGGGGAACAGACGCGGGATTTCGTCTTCGTTCGGGACGTCGTGGAAGCGAATCTGGCGGCGGCGGAGAAAGGGGCCGGGGAGACGATTCATGTAAGCACGGCGCGCCGGGTGTCGGTTAACGAGCTGGTTGCCGAGCTGCGCAAGCTTCATGCGGGGGAAGTGGCCGTATCGCACGGTCCGGCCCGGCCGGGGGACATCGTCCACAGTTGTCTGGACAACGCGGCTGCGGCCCGGCTGCTCGGCTGGAAGCCGCGCACGGCGCTCCGGGACGGGCTTGAGGCCACCTACCGGTATTGGATGAACGTATGACGGCGGCCGCAAGCGGCACGGACGGAACGGCCGGAGCCCCGTCGTCATATTCTGTGATATCGGAATGAGGGAGATATCAACATGCAGCAGAGGATCACCGATATGATCGTCCATATGACGAATTCCAACCGGGAGCTGGCCCGGATTCTCGAAGCGAACGCCGAGATCGCCGTCCGGATGGCCCAGAACATTCACGCGATTCCCGACCGGGGCCATACGTTCGCCGATCCGGATACGCTCGCCCAAAACGCGATGGAACTGACCCGCAGCGTCACGTCCTATTTAAACAGCCTGGCCGCGCTGGAAGAGGCGATGGCCGAGCAGCTCGGCCCCATTCTGAAGGAACTGGCGGACGATGACGACGAATAGCCGGACGGCACCGGAAAGGAGGGCCAAACAAACATGAACCGGGAAGAAGCCTACATGAGCATGCTCGAATCGATGGGCCGGATGCAGCGCCAAATATCCGTCATTCTCGACAGCAAAGCGCTGGAAGCGGAAAAAGCCCGCAACTGGATCGCCGGCCATCTTCGCGCTCAGGCGTATGGCAGCCACGGCCAGCAATTGAAGCATTCGCTTGCCGTTCACGAGCAGGTGCTGGAATTGATCGACGGGGTGACCAAGCTGCAGTTGGGCATGGCCGGCAACCTGAAGGTGCTGCTTCATCCGGGCCAAGAGGAGTCGGTTGGCGGATATCCGTTTTCGGCAAGCGCGCGCAACGGGGAGAACGAATAAGATGCGGTCCGAAGCGGCGAGGCTGAAGCTTGAGCTGCTCGATTCGCTGATCGCGAGCCAGCGGGCGCTGGCCCGATTGCTGGAGGCGGTCGCGGACGTCGCGGCCCATGCGGGTATTGGCGGGAGCGGCGAGCTGGTCCGGGAAGTCCGGGCGATCCGGCGGCTGCAGCAGGCGATGGCCGCGGAAGCGGGCTTGGTCAACGTACGCGAGGTGAAGGCAGGCGCGCCGGGAAGTGTATGGGTGAATCCGCGCCATTCGGGCATATGGCGTCCGGCTCACCGGGGGCTGCCGGAGGACACACCGGGGATAACCCGATAGGCCTCTCCGAAGCGCCCGGCTTGGCGATTGGGGAGTGGCGGTTCGCGGGGCGAGCCGCTCAGCCGGAAGCCGGACCGCGGTTCCGGGTGTCACGGAGACGGATGGCTGCGGGCGAAGCCGCAGCGCACGATCATCGCGGCTTGCACGAGACCGCCGCCGAATCCGTATAGAAGAAGCCGGTCGCCATCCCGCAGGCGGCCGGCTTCTTCCGCTTGCCAGAGCGCCAGCGGGATCGAGGCGGCCGATGTGTTTCCGAACTTCTCCAGACTGGTGAGCGTGCGGTCGAGCGGCAGGCCGGCGGATTCGGCGATCGATTCGATCATGCGGGCGTTGGCGCTGTGGGGCACGAACCAATCGATATCGCCGGCTGTAAGCCGATGCTGCTCCAGCAATCGGGCGATTCCGGCCGGAACACGGGTCGCGGCCCATTTGTACACCTCGCGTCCGTTCTGAACGATGAAGCCGGACTTGCGGGAGCCGTCTTCGGTTTCGGCACGGCCGGAATCGGCGAATGCTTCCGGATGGTTGGTGCAATATAAGGAAGCGCCGCGTTTGCCTTCGGTCTCCAACAGCGTCGGACCGGCAAAAGAAGCTTGCTCCGGTTCGCACGCTTCCAGCAGGACGGCTCCGGCGCCGTCGCCGAACAGCACGCACGTCGTCCGGTCCTCGTCATTCGTGATCGAACTGAGCTTCTCGGCGCCGACGACCAGCGCTTTGCGGTGAAGTCCGGCCGTGATCAGGCCGTTCGCCACGTGCAGGGCGTACACGAAACCGCCGCAGGCGGCATTGAGATCGAATGCGGCCATACGAACGGGCAGCGACAATTTGGCTTGCACTTGGCAGGCGGTGCTCGGCGTGGCATGATCCGGAGTGATGGTTGCGACCAGCAGCAGATCGACATCGCTGAGATCCGCCTGATGCCGCTCGGCCAGATTGCGGATCGCCGCTACGCACAGATCGCTGGTCAACTGGTTCTCCGCGGCGATGCGCCGCTCGCGGATGCCGGTTCGGCGAACGATCCACTCGTCGCTCGTATCGACCATTTTCTCAAGATCGAAGTTGGTTAATGTTCTTTCGGGCACATAACCTCCGATGGCGGTTATGCGGGAGCGGGAAACGAACGGCGCCGGTGTCTCAATCATGGCCCGAATCCTCCTGTTTGCGTTTGGATTGAAACCTAATATTAGTATCAGGTACTAAAACCATATAACAATTATCCGCTTCTGTCAAGTTTTCCGGGCGCTTGTCCCGCCCTCGCGCCCCGCGCATAATTACGGACCGCACACTCCAAGCTAATAAAGAAAACCAGAAGTCGCGGTGCCGCGAGGAGGATTGACAGCATGAACATTCAACGCATGACGGTTTTGGCCTCGGCGACTGCGCTCATCGCGCTTGCGGCCGCCTGCACGAACCATCAGGGGGGCGTATCGCCCAAGACCCATACTTTGTATACCAAGGATGATCTGGGCCGTGGCAGCTATTCGGGCAAAAAAGCGTTGACCAACGAAGATCGCACGAACACGTGGTCGGACTATACGATCGACCCGCACGACGAACAATACAACGCGCCGGATGCCGTGCCGCTGCCCGAGACGTCGGTGAGCGGGGGAAAAGGCACCGATACGGGAAGAACCGGGGTCTACGGGATTCCCGTGCCGGAGACAAGAATCGGGCCCAACGGCGTTCCGACGGGCCAAATCGGGGAGACGGGAACCGGAACGGGCAACGGGACGGCCGGCGGCGCCCGGATGTTCGGAGGGTCGGGCAACCCGCAAGACTACGGCATGATGGCCGTCACTCATCAAAACCGCAGCATGCGGTTCGATTCGGACGCTTCCATGCAGGTGTCCGCGCTGAACGGGGTGCGGTCGGCGAATGTGATCGCAACGGACCGCAATGCCTATGTCGCGGTCGTGCTTCAGCGCGGGAATCCGGTCAGCCTGCCTGATCTGCGCGACCGTATCGCCAACGTGGTCATGTCGGTCAGCCCGTCCGCCCGCATGGTCTACATGTCTTCCGATCCCGAATTTGTGAACAAGGTCAATTCGTATGTGCTGGAGCTTCGCGGCGGGACGCCCATGGAAAGCTTGCTGCCGGAATTCAACGCCCTGACGGAGCGGTGGTTCCCGACCGGAACCGGACTGGCCCGTCCTCCCGAATCATGACAGCGTAACGCCGGGACGGCCCGTCCCGGTTTTTTTGCTGAAAAGAACCTCGCAGCCATGTCCCTATTTACTTTTATTAGAAAAAGTGATATCATTAAGACATCAAAATGATACAGGGGGGAATGGCACATGAAAGAGACCAAAGCTTGGAAGATCAACGGCTTTCTTGCGGTGCTGCTATTTGCGGCGTTTACCGGCGGAGGCGTCTGGCTGCTGATCCAGCAATCGGTCGTTCCCGGTATCGCGCTGCTCGTTCTGGCGTTTATCCTGATCAGTTCAATTACGATCGTGCACCCGAATGAAGGCATGGCGATTACGTTCTTCGGCAAATATATCGGCACGATTCGCGACAGCGGTCTGTGGATGACCGTGCCTCTCGCCCAACGAAAAAAAATCTCCCTGCGGGTGCGCAACTTCGATTGCAAAAAGCTGAAAGTCAACGACGTGGAAGGCAATCCGATCGAGATCGCGGCCGTGGTCGTCTTCCGGGTAACCGATTCCGCCAAGGCGCTGTTCGAGGTCGATCAATACGAGGAGTTCGTGGAGATTCAGAGCGAGACCGCCCTTCGCCATGTCGCCAGCAAATATCCGTACGATCTGTTCGGCGAAGACGGCTACAGCTTGCGGGGCAATTCCGACGAAGTGTCGGCGGAGCTCAGCCGGGAGCTGCAGGAGCGCCTGGCGGTGGCCGGGGTGGAGGTGCTGGAATCTCGGCTCACGCATCTGGCTTACGCCACCGAGATCGCCAGCGCGATGCTTCAGCGGCAGCAGGCGGCCGCGATTATCGCCGCGCGCCAGAAAATCGTCGAAGGCGCCGTCGGGATGGTGCAGGCGGCGATCGAGCAGCTCCAGCGGGAGCAGATCGTCGAGTTGGACGAGGAACGCAAAGCGGTTATGGTCAACAATCTCATGGTCGCCATCGTGTCGGACCGCTCCGCCCAGCCGGTGCTGAATACGGGAACGCTGTATTGACCGGCGGAATCGAGGAGATTCCCCGATGGCATCCAAAAAACAATTTCCGTTACGGCTCGATCCCGTCCTGTACGAAGCCCTGGAACGATGGGCGGCGGACGAATTCCGCAGCGTCAACAGTCATATCGAATACGTGCTCCGCGACGCCTTGATGCGCGCGGGCAGGCTTCCGGGCCGCGTTGCGCGGCAGGACCTTCCGGGAGACCGTCCGGCTGAACCGTGAACGGGACCCGGGGAGATGCCCGACAAACGAAGGGGTGCGTCCGCTTGCCGGGCGCACCCCTTCGTTTCGTTTGGCGGGTGTGGCCGCGCCGGGCATATGCGGCCGGTCAATTGCGCTCGTGCCAGAGCTTGCGCGTCAAGTCTTCGGCGGACATCGGCGGAGCGAACGCATAGCCTTGGGCGTAATCGCAGCCCCCGGCCCGGACGGCCTCGACCTGCAAATCCGTCTCCACACCCTCGGCGACAACGGTCATGCCCAACTGGCGGGCGAACCCGACCACCGACTTGATCAGTTCCCGTTCCTTGCCGCCGGCTCCCGTGGGGCCGATCATCGCCGGGTCCAGCTTGAGGCGGTCGAACGGCATCGTCCGCAGATAAGTCAAGGAGGAATAGCCGGTGCCGAAGTCGTCCAGCGTCAAGCGGAAGCCGCGCTGGCGGAGCTCCCCCAGGACGGCCGCAGCCTGTACGGAAGGCAGGAAGCAGCGTTCGTTCATCTCCAGATCGATCCGGCTCACGGAAGAACCGGCTTCTTTGACCAAGCCGGCCAGCCGTTCGCCCAACGTCCGCTGCTGAATCTGCACGGGGGACAGGTTGACGCTCGCCCGAAGCCCTCTGATTCCCATCGAGTCCCAGGCGGCGAGCTGCCGGCAGACCGATCGAAGCACCCAATCGCCCAACTGCAGGATGAATCCGGTCCGCTCGGCGGCGCCGATAAATTGTTCGGGCAGCAGCAGCCCCAGCTCGGGATGCCGCCAGCGCACAAGCGCTTCCACGCCGGAGACGCGCCCGGTGCGCAGATCGTATATCGGCTGATAGTAAAGCAGGAAATGCCCGGACTGGAGCGAGTCCTCGAAGGCCGATTCGAGGGCGGAATCGCCGTCCGCGGGCGGGCGGGACGGGTCGGGATTGAATATCCGGTAGGTGTTGCGCTCCTGCTTGGCCTCCAGCAGCGCCATATTCGCCTGCTTGATCAGGCGGCGGCCTTCCGGATCGTCCGGCGACCAGACCGCGATGCCGATGCTGGCTGTCACATGCAGCTTCCGGTCGCCGAACGAGACCGGCTCCGATACGGCGGCAAGCATGTGTTCAGCCGCCTGGCGAATCGCCTCCGGCGAGACGCCGCCCGCCGACAGGCGTACGAATTCGTCGCTGCCGAACCGGTATACGGGATCGTCCTCGCCCGCCGCCTTCCGCAGCCGCCGGGCGATCTGGCGCAGGAGGAGGTCGCCCGCCGTATGATCGAGCGTATCGTTGAACCATTTGAACTGGTCCAGGTCGATATAGTAGACGGCGAACGGCTGTCCGAGCCGTCCGGCGGCGTCGGCGGCGGCCTCCAGCTCTTTGTGCAGCTTGAGCCGGTTCGGCAGCTCCGTGAGCGGGTCGTGGTACGCCTGATACAGGATGCGTTCCTCCGATTCCCTCCGGCTGTCGACCATGCGGTTAAAGGCTGCGGCGGCCTGCTCGAATTCGTCTCCGGACGGGATCTCGACCCGCGTCGACCAGTCGCCCGCCGCCACCTTCCGGATGGCTTCCGTCAACAGCCGAAGCCTGGCGGCGACCAGCCGGCGCAGCAGCGCGGCGCACAGGAGGATTAACGCCCCGGCGGCCGACAGGGCGACCAGCAGCGTCCAGCGAAGCTGCCTGTAATAATTCGTCAGCAGATCGTCCTTCGGGATGACCGTTTCGAGCAGCCATTTCTCGTCCTTGATCCGAATCGGCTGAAACAGGTGTAGCTCTTCGCCGCCGCCGGAGGACGGGGTGTAGACCTTCAGCGGGGAATCGGAGAGCAGTGCCCGGGAGAGCAGATCGCGCGTGTCGGAGCGGTCAATATACGTCCGGAGAACTTGTTCCGGAAAACGCCCGTTGGCGAGATAGACGCCGTTCGCGGTGATCAGCGTCGCATACCCCCCGAGCGGCCGGACAAACGAAATATCCGCTTGAATCGAATCCAGGGAGAAGTCGGCGCCCACGATGCCCAGGAAATCGTTGCGTTCGTCCAGGATCGGCAGGACAAACGACGTCACCGTGACCGGTTTTCCTTCCACGTCGTACCAAAACGGCTCCAGCATGGCGAAAGAGCGCGTGCGCTTCGGGATTTCGTAAAAATCGTTCAACCCCGGCAGCGAATCGTTTTTGACGGGAATGGCGGCGATCCGTCCGTCGATCCGGACGACGTAAGGAAGGAAACGGCCGGTTCGGTCGTGATACGGCGATGCGTTGGCGTAAGCGAGGTCGTTGCCGTCGAATGCGTTCGGCTCCCACATCGTATAAAGGCCGAGCAGCTCGCGCCGCTCCTCCAGCAGCCGCTGGAGCAGCTGGGTGAACTGCTCGCGGCGGTTGTCGCCGTGCTCTTCGCGAAGTTGGAGCAGCTCGGCCCGCAGCGTCTCCAGCATCGAGATCGTTCCGTCGAATTGCCGCAGCAGCTCACGCGAGTAAGCGACGGATTCTTTTTCCGCCAACCGTTCGCCCTCCGACAGGCACGTCCGGTACAGCCCGGCCAGATTGTACGCGGCCGATCCGCCGAACGCGACGATCAGGGCGAGAGCGAGGATGGCGGTTATTTTGACTGCGAGTCTGCCTTTCATGAATGGAAACCCCTCTCCTTGCGGACGTCGGTCCGGTTGTTCCGGCGGTACCTCGGAGCCTCGCCGACCATTCGCACCGATCTCCATTCGACATAAAGGGACATTTTTCCTGCCCTCGGCCGATCTCGCCCATTTTCCTTCCCGACTGCACCACAAGTAGCCGGATTTCATAAACTATTTTGACTGTATCCCTATACCTTGTAATCTTGATAATGCCCGGGCAAGGAGGGGTGGCACATTGAAGGGTAGCGATCATAAAAACAAGTTTCTGTTAACCCATCGCGAACGCGAGGTCTTCGAGCTGTTGGTTCAAGACAAGACGACGAAGGAAATCGCGCAGCAATTGTTTATCAGCGAAAAGACCGTGCGAAACCATATTTCCAATGTCATGCAAAAACTTAACGTCAAAGGCCGTTCGCAAGCCGTTGTCGAGCTGATCAAACTCGGCGAACTGACGATTTGAGCGGCGACATCCCCCTTCGTACGGAACCTCTTCCTGTTGCTATCCCGTGACCGCTGGATCGGGGGAAGACACGGAGAGGTTTTTTGTCACGCGGCATCGGGTTCCGCCCGGGAGCCTGTCCGCGCCCCATAGGGATCGATACGCCGCAGATCGGCCAGCGGAAGCTTGCCGGTCTGCGGCGTATTCGTCGGAACGGTCGAGTCCCGTTCCGGTACTTATATCGCCGGAGCCGAAGGCAGATCGGGCGTCTCGGCGGCCAGATCAAGCCATCGCACCTGGCCGGGCGTGAGCCGGATGCGGGAACCGGCGACGCTTGAGGCCAGCTCTTCCGAATTCCGGGGAGCGACCAGAGCGCACGTCGGGAACGGCTGATTCAGCACGTATGCGAGCGCAATCTGCACCACGGGCACGCCGAATTCATCGGCGAGCAGGCGGGCGCGCCGCATGCGCTCCCAGTTGGCGTCGCTGTAGAACACGCGCACGAGATCGGCGTTGTCCCGCACCTCCGGCGTATAGCGACCGGTGAAAAATCCACGCGCCTGGGACGACCAGGAGAATAACGGCAGCCCCGTCCGTTCGTGCCAGGCGAGCGTCTCCGCGTCGGCGGACACGCAGCCCCGCCAGAACGGTTCGTTGGCTTTGGCGAGGCTCAGATTCGGGCTGCTGAAGGAGAAACCGGCGAGTCCGTGCCTTTCGGCGTATTCGTTCGCCTCGGCCAGCCGCCGCCACGTCCAGTTGGAGCCGCCGAACGCGCCGATGCGGCCGGCCTCGACATGCTCGTTCAGCCATTCGAGAATCGCGCCGACGGGCGTCGCCGGATCGTCGCGGTGCAGCGCGTACAGGGCCACATGATCGGTGCGAAGACGCTCCAGACTCGTCTCGAGCTCCCGGGAGATGTGCTCGCGGGTGACCCGCGGTTCTCCGTCGGGGCCGTGATGCGCGCCTTTGGTCAGGATGACCCACCGGTCGCGGGCTCCGCACTCCTCCAGGTACCGGCCGATAACCTGCTCGCTTTGGCCGCCGCAGTAGATATGCGCGGTGTCGATGCAGTTGCCGCCGTGCGCGGCGAATTCGTCCAGCAGCGCCGCGACCTCCCCGTAGTTGTCCAGCCTGAAAAAATCCGATCCCATCATGAGCCGGGACACCGGCTGCGTCCATCCCCGCACGTTGATCGTGTCCATTCCCGTTCATCCTCCTTGTCCTGCATTTTCGTTCCGGCGTACCGTCCGTCTTCGGGTTTCCTACAGCGCGACGCGCGCGCGTTCGCGCGCCGACTTCAGGCAGGCGTCGATGACCGCCATGCCCCGCACGGCGTCGTCCGCCGGGAACAGCGCCGCTCCTCCCCATACCGCTTCGGCGAAGTCGTCGGCCTGCAGCGCGTATTGATTGACGGCGGGCATCGTCTCGGTGCGGCGTTCGCCGCGGACGACGACATCGAACGCCGAAGGGCGGTCCGGGGGGCAGACGTAGGCGGAGGGCAGCTCGATGCGGCCTTCCGTGCCGAGAATCTCCAGCGTGTTGCGGCCGTGCGCCCACATGCCGCAGTCGAACGTCAGCGCGACCGAACCGTGGAATTCGATCAACCCGGACGCCATCATATCGACGCCGTCATGCTCCGGGGAGAAGTAGGCGTGGACGGTCGCCGCCTCCGGTTCGGTCCCGAGGATGTAGCGGGCGGCGCTGATCGGATAGACGCCGACATCGTACAGCGAGCCGCCGCCCCAATCCCGGCGGTAGCGCACGTTCGCCGAATCGCCCGCGTTGTTGAACGTGAAGGCGCCGTGTATACCCCGTATGGCGCCGATCTCGCCCGAGGCGATGATCTCGCGGATGCGGCGGTAGCGGGGATGGTGGCGGTACATGAACGCTTCCGCGAAATGCACGCCCGCCTGCCGGCAGGCTTCGACCATCTCGCGGGCCTCGTCCGCGTTCAGAGCGGCCGGCTTCTCGCACAGCACATGCTTGCCGGCTTGCGCCGCGCGGATCGTCCATTCCTTGTGCAGATGGTTGGGCAGCGGAATGTAGACGGCGTCGATATCCGGATCGTCCAGCAGCGCCTCGTAGCTGCCGTACGCTTGCGGAATGCCGGCGGCTTCGGCGAAAGCCTCGGCTTTGTCGAGGCTGCGGCTGGCGACCGCCGCGACGACGCCTGTCCGGGATGCCCGGATACCGGGGACAACGGCCCGTCTGGCGATGCTGGCGCACCCGAGAATGCCCCAGCGAAGCGGAATGGTTTGCGGCATATTGACGCACGCTCCTGTTCATTAAGAATGAGGTCTGATCCGATATTGTCAGTATAAATCAAGCCGTACGCGTTGGATATAAAAGGTTATTGTTATCGGATCGCACAATATGGTCCCGATCGGCGCCGCCGACGGAAAAAGGCGCATGCTCCCGGAAAAGGAGCATGCGCCTGTTATTCCGCGAACCCGCGAAGCGCCGCATTCGGGAGCCGCCGGCATGGCGCGGCCGCCCGGGCCACCGCCTTGTTCGGCGCTCGCGGCGGACAGCGCTTCTGCCGGATTCGCGCGATGCGGCTCGAACCGGCCGTCCGCCGGTGCGGCGGCGGCAAGTCTGCCGCCCTCGGCGGTTATCCACGTATATTTTTCCGGCCGATTCCCGGCCGCTCGTTTTTCTTACGATTCGGCTTGACCGCTTTCTATCGCGGAAGACAAATCCTGATGATGGCGTACCGATTCCACCCGAACCTTCAGCTCGCCGGATGGCGTGCGGATCGTCAAAACCTCGCCTTCGGATTTGAGCAGCAGTTGCTTCCCGACCGGCGACAGGAACGAGATGCGGTTCTCGTCCGCCTCGGCTTGATCGGGATGGATAATCGTCACCCATTCGGCGGAAGCGGGCAACGAGTCTTCGTTCAGGTAGGCGATCCGGACGTCGCTGCCGATCAGCACGACGGGCGGTATGCTCTCGTCCGGAAGCTGGAGCAGCTTCTCAACCGCGCCGATATAATCGGACAGCAGTTGGTCCAGCGCTTTGCGTTCGCGGCCGGGCATCGGAAAATAAGTGTCGAGAAACTGGCTTCGCTCTTCGCTGAGCGCGACGATCTGGCGGACGAGCCGCTCGCGGAAACCGCTTGCCGGAAGACTAGGGCTCATCGTAGATATCACCTCCAAACGTCGGCTCGCACACCCAGGCGCTGCAGCTTGCATACGGTTTCATTCCGTTTTTCCTCCTTCAAAAGAGATCGTCCTCACCCTAATTTAGCGGACTTGAAGCTATCTTAGCAGAACTTGCGAATATGTCCAGTCGGGGAATGTTAAGGATGCAACTAATTGGAAGATGTATAGGTTAATGGAACCGGGTTCCATAGCTGTTGATGTCTGCTTGTTTTTATGCGATAATGGCCTCGTAGAAAGCCCTTCATCGAAACGTTCAGGCATTCCGCTTGCGGCCGCAAACGGAGTGCCTTTCGCACGTATGGGGGCTTTACAATTCATGGAACAATTCGGCCGGAGGTGATGTCCGCATGCAGGCTTTGGCTTCTTTCGGGCCCGGGTAACGGGAATAATCGGGAAAGGAGTATCCTAAAACGACGATGATCCAGATCAAGGCGTTTACGGACACGTTGTACTCGACGGCAGAGCGGAAGGCGAACCGGTTTTTGTCCACGCTCAAGCCTGAGCAATACATCGACACCAGGCTGGCGATCCGTTCGGAGCCGGACAGCCGGGAAACGAAGCATTGTATTCTGATCGTATACAAATCCCTGGATGAGCCGCACCAAAAACTCTCCTGACGGGCTGGCGTTCGAGAGGCTGCTGCAGGCCCAAATCGCCCTGCTCGGCAAGGACAGACAGCATCTGCTTCGCCACTACGGGGAGGCCGACAGGGAATCATTTCATAAATTAATCGATTGCTATGTCCATATGCTGCAGGCCTGCTTGGATCGGAACGAAGCCGGCGGCATGCTCCGTCCGCCCTTCGTCCTGATCGGCAGCAAGGTTCACATCCTGTACTTCGGAGAGCGGCGGTTATCGACGCTGACGATTTGTTACCCCGACGAAGCGGACCCCGCTTCCGGCAAGCATTCGTTTTTGTCGGAAATCGGCAGGCAACTGCTGATGCGGCGGGAACGGCAATATTGCGCCGTCAAGTCGGGGGACACGGTGAAATATGGGTTGATCCGCAAAATCGAATGGCCGTAAGCAAGCGGCCCCGCTCCCAATCGGGAGCAGGGCCGCTTGCGCTTCTTATGTGCCGGTTGCCGTGATTACTTCCACTGCGGACCGGTGTAACCGTTCGCTTTGAGGGCGTCGTTCACTTCTTTGATGATTTGGGCGCCGCCTTTTTCGGACCATTCGGCCACCATTTTATCCCAATCAGACAGCGGTTTTTCGCCGAAAATCATCTTCGTTTGCTCGGCGTACAGGAATTTGGACAGCTCGGAATCCTTCATCGCCCGGGTTTCCGAGAACACCGAGTGGATCGGGTTGACCAGATGCTTCGTCTCGGCGTGCATTTTTTCCAGGCTGGCGGCCAGCTCGCGCAGCAGCGGCACGGTGTATTCCTTGGAATAGCCGTTTGCGATATCGCTGGGCGCCCACATCCGGCTGTCCGGCAAGTAGTTGATCGGCGCGAGACCCTTCTCTTCGACCTCGCGGCGAACGTTTCCGTTCTCAATTTTATAGCCTTGACCTTCTTTGCCGTTCAGCCAGTCAAAATCGGCGTTGCTTGCATTACGCTGTTCCAGCGGGACAAACTTCCGGCCGAAGTCGATAATTTCCATGATTTTCTTCACTTTTTCCGGTTCCTTGGCCAGCTTCGCGTTCAGCATCACAATGCCGTAGAAGCCGGGCGAGGAGACGAATCCTTCCGAACCGTCCGGCGCCTTGAACGGAGGAATCGGCACGATTTTGGCGCCCGGGTTCACGTCGACCAGCCCTTGCATGGAGGTCGGGTTCATGCCGCGCGGCGTTCCGATGAAGATGCCGGCTTTTCCGGAGTAGAACTCCTTGTTCGTCTGCGCCCAGTTGAGCAGGGCGAAGTCCTTCGTGATCGCGCCTTCCTTGTACAGGTCGGCGAGCCATCCGATATGCTGCTTGCGCGCTTCGGAGATGATTCCCGGAATGAGCTGTCCGTCGGCATTTTTATGATACCAGGCTTCCGGGTCCCAGTATGCGCCCATCCCGAAGTGCGGGTTGATGTTTTGCGACATCGCGATGCCGTACGTATCGTTTTTGCCGTTGCGGTCGGGATCGTCCTTGGTGAAGGCGAGCGCGACTTTTTTCAGCTCGTCGTAGTTTTTGGGAACTTCGAGTCCCAGATTGTCCAGCCAGTCCTTGCGGATAACCGGGGTCAATTGATAGTTTTCCGTCAGGTACTTTTGAATCGCGTAAATTTTGCCGTTGACCGTAACCGCTTTGCGGACGTTCTCCGGAATCAGCTTGGTCGTCTCGTATTTGTCGATCAGATCGTTCAGCGGCAGGAAGGCGCCTTGCTTCGCCCATTTATAGAAGTTCGAGTCCGGCGCTTCCATGACGATGATGTCGGGAATTTCCCCGGAGGCGATCACGGCGCTCAGCTTCTGGTCGTAATCGGAGCGAACCACGTATTGCGGCTTGAAGTCGACGTTGAATTTCTCGTTGATCATCTGAAGACCTTTTCCGTCGGACGGAGGCAGCGCCCCGTAGCGGAAGTCGATCATCGTGATCGTTTCTTTTTTCTGGCTGGCCGGCGAGCTGCTCGGATTTCCGGTGCTCGCGGTTTCGTTGTTTCCGCTGTCGCTGCCACAGGCGCTCGTAAGAGCGATGGTACCGACCAGCGCGGCGGCAGCCCATGTTTTTTTGCGGTTGTTCATTGACAAGCCCCTCCCATGATTTTGAATCATAACTCTGAAGCTCTTCCCGAACAAGGTGTTGCGCCAGGCAGGTCAGCCTTTGACGGAACCGAGCATCACCCCCTTGGCAAAGTGCTTTTGCAGGAACGGATACAGGACGAGGATCGGCACGGTGGCGACGATGATCGCCGCCATCTGGATCGTTTCAGCCGGCGGCGCGTGTTCGAGCAAAATTTGGCTGCTGAGCGCCGTCTGCGCTTCCCCGACCACGACCATCTGGCGCAGGAAGACCTGAATCGGCCATTTTTCCGGCTGGTTCAAATACAGGATGCCTGTAAAATAGTTGTTCCAATGCATCACCGCGTAAAAGAGGGCGAAGGCGGCCAGCGAAGGCTTGGACAACGGCAGGATGATTCTCCAGAACACCTTCAGATCGTTGGCGCCGTCGATAACCGCCGCTTCGTACAGCTCGTTCGGGATGCTGGTGAAAAATTGCCGCATGACCAGCAGGTTAAACGGGTTGATGGCGATCGGCAGGATCAGCGCCCAGATCGAGTCGATCAGGCCGGTTCCTTTCACGACCAGATACGTCGGAATCATGCCGGCGCTGAACAGGAGCGTAAACAGGACAAGCAGCAGCATGATCCGTTGACCAATAACCGGACGGGCCAGCGTGTAGGCGAACGTGGACGTGAACGCCAGGTTGACCAACGTGCCGACGGCGGTGACGAGCACGGTTACGCCGATCGAACGGACGAACGATTTGGAAGAGAACAGGAATTCGTAGGCGCTGAACACCCATTCCCTCGGAAACCAAACGACGTCGCGCTGCAAAAACTCCTTGTACGAGGCGAAGGAGACGGACAGCACATACCAGAACGGCGCCAGCATAATCAAAGCGATGATGCCGAGAAGCAGGATGTTGACCATATCGATGATCCGGTCTCCCAGGGTTCGATGATGCAAGCGGATCTTCCTTTCTGTGCGAACGGGGCGCCGATCAGAATGCGCCTTCGTCGCCGAGTTTTTTTGCGACATAGTTGGCCGACAGCACGAGCACCAGACCTACGGTTCCCTTGAACAGACCGACCGCCGTCGCGAAGCTGTAGTCCGATTGTCCGATCCCTTTGTAGAACACGTAGGTGTCGAGAATGTTGCCGATCTCCATGTTAAACGGATTCAGCATCAGGAAGATTTGCTCGTATCCGGCGTCCATCACGTGGCCGAGCCTCAGAATGAGCAGGATCACGATGGTGTTCCGGATCGCCGGCAGCGTAATGTGCCACATCCGGCGGAATTTTCCGGCGCCGTCGATCGCCGCGGCCTCGTAGAGCTGCGGATTGACGCCGGCAAGCGCCGCAAGAAAGAGGATCGTTCCCCAGCCGGCTTCCTTCCAGATCACCTGCAGGATGACGAGCGGCCGGAAGTAATCCGGATCGGTCAGGAACGGAATGGGTTCGAGGCCGAACACGTTTTTCAGCAGATCGTTGATGACGCCGTTCCCCTTCAGGAAAATCGTGCAAATTCCGATAACCACGACCCACGACAGGAAGTGCGGGAGATAGATGACCGACTGGACGATGCGCTTGTAAATCTGGTTGCGCAGTTCGTTCAGCATCAGGGCGAGCACGATCGGAACGGGAAACGCGAATACGATCTGCAGGAACGAGATGAACAAGGTGTTCCAAAGCACCTGCAAAATTTCCGGGTCTTCGAAGATGCGTGCAAAATGCTTCCAGCCGACCCACGGGCTGCCGATGATGCCTTGGAACGGACTGTACTCGACGAAAGCCATATACAGTCCGGCCATCGGAATGTAGCGGTAAATCAGGAAATAAGCGATGCCGGGCAAGCCGAGAAGTAACAGGTATCGGTCTTTCCACAGCCGGGTCCGCAAGCGGCCGAGACGGCTCGCAGTCGAGGTCTTGCGGACGGCTGGTGGGGAGTCCGTAGGGGTGTTCAGGGTGTTCAAGCGCATTCCTCCTCGTGTGCCTATAAGCGCGACGGGCCGGTGCGGAACCTTTCGGATTCCGGCAGGCTGCGTCGCGGATGTGATCCCATTATCGGGGGGGCGGACGCATCACGGCAATGCTCCATATTTGAACGCCGGGCAAAAAAGGATAAAGATCCGCAAAAAAAGAAAAAGCCGCGAAACCGCGCCGCGACTGGGTTTTCGCGTCGTGAACTGGCAGCAAAAAAGCGCCGGCTCGGAGGTCCGAGGCATCGGCGCCAACAGAGGTGGAGGGATGGACGGACGGGACTCATTCGCCCCGGAACCGCTTGCGGTATTCGCCCGGCGGGAGCTGCACGCACTGCTTGAACACGCGGGCGAAGTTCTGAACAGAGGTGTATCTCAGCCTCTCGGCGATCTCCTTGATCGGCATTTCGGTATGCGCGAGCCATTCCTTCGCCTTGTCCATGCGGTAGCGGATGAGGTAGTCGATAAAGTTCACGCCCGTCTCTTCCTTGAACACCCGGCTGAGATGGGAAGGGGACACGCGGAGCTGGTCGGCGATCTGCTGCAGCGACAAGTCCGTGTCGAAATGGTTATGGATATACCGGATCACTTCGCCGGCCAGCCGCTGCTGCTTGCCGGTTTGGGCCAGTTCGAGCCGTTCGCCGATGGAGGGAAATACCGTACCCGCGAGCCATTCCGTCACTTCGTGGATCGTCGTCATTTTGTAGAGCCGCTTGTAAGGGTCTTCGCCGAACACCTCGTGCGGCGGCAGCTCCAGCTCCTGCATATAGAGAACGAGCTCGCCGATCAGGTGGGCGAACAAGCCGAGCGCGGCGTTAAAATGCCGCACGGACGGCGGCATGTCCCGCACCCATTCGCGGAGCAGCGCCGCGGCTTCGTCCGCTTTTCCCTGCATGACGGTCGACACGATATGTTTCTCCCGCTTGACGAGCTCGCCCGCGATCTGCTTCTCCTGGGACAGCACCTGCTGGGGCGTCAGCAGCTTGCCGGGGCCGTACAGCAGCCGGTATCCGAGCAGATCCCGCGCTTCCCGGTAGCCTTCGCTGATGTCGCGGTACGTCAGAACGGGGCGCGCGCAGGCCATCGACACGGTGAACTGAAAATATTTGGACGAGGCGTCGAGAAACGATTGGGCGGTGCTCAGCAGGTGATCCAGCGCGGCGTCGCCTTTTTCGAGGCCGACGATCAGCGCGATCTGGCCGGGCATCGATATGCCGGCCGCGCAGGAATACCATTCCTCGAATATTTCCTCGACCATCTTGCGCAAGGCGAACATCATCAAGGAGAGATCCTTGTCCTTGTAGAGCTGCTGGAAATGGGCGTAGTCGTCGATATCGACGAGGCACACCACGAACCGGCTGCCCCGGAGCTGGAAGCCGAAATTTTGCCGGACCCGCTTCGCCTCGTTGCTGTTGATCTCGCCCCGCAGCAGTTGGTGCACGATCGTTTCCTTCAGATAGGGCGATTGCTCGTTAAGCTGCCGGCGAAGCTGCTGGTTCGTCTGCAGCATCCCGGCGACGTAGGCGTCGAGCGCGTGCCATTCGTTCTGGAACGCGGCGGGGGAATCCTCGCGGGCCGGAGGCCGAAGCTGCTGGAGCAGCCGCTGCACCGGACCGTACAGCCGCTTGGAGCCGAAGCGGGCGATCAGCGCCCAGAAAGCGGCAAGCAGCGCCATAATCCCGAAGGTGGTCGCCTGCATGCGGTCCGCCTGGCGGGTCAGTTCCTTCTTCGGCGTCATGGCTACGTAGGACCAGCGGGTATAATCGGACTGCCGGAGCGTAACCCGGTAGGTCTCGCCGCCGATGTCGATCTCCGCCGGTTCGCCGGAGTAATACCGGGGCACTCCGCCCGCGAACAAGGCCGGCCGGGTGCCGATCTCCTCGGGCGTTCGGCTGATCAGGACGACCCCCTGCTCGTCGAACACGTACAGCCTCCGGTTTCCTCCCAGATCGACATGCCTGGCGAATTCGGCCAGCTTGTCCTTCTGGATGTGGATCACGAGAATTCCGCTTCCTTGCTTGTCGGAGAAGATCGGCACGGGCCTCAAGCTGAGCAGTTCGCTTTGCCCCGGATAAGTGTCCGGCGGTATGATCTCGGAGCGGAAATGCGGCGGAATCCGATCGATGATATCGCGGTAGGCGAAATCGTTCAGGTCGATGAAGCCGTATCTGCTGGAATACACTTTGCCGAAGTTCACGAAGATGACGGAAACGTCGTATTGGAATTCGGAGATGCTCCGCTGTTTTTGAATCGTATCGACAAGCTCAAGCATTTCGTCCAAATATTTGTCGGAAGGTCCGAGTTGGACGGCTTGCTCCAAAGCCCGATGATTGGCGAGTTGGAAGGAGGCTTTGTCAAGTTCGGCCCAAAACGAATCAACCTGGCGCTGCATTTCCTGAAGAATGACCTGATGGTTTTTGTTCACTTCTTCTTGAACAGCGGCGGCCGCCATGCGAGCAAGGATGGTTCCGGTCACGACGACGGGCAGCAGGCTGATGACGAGGGAGTAGACGAACAACTTCCTTTTAAATGTCGTGTTGCGGAACCATGGGATCGGTCTCCACACGGACGTACACCCCCGGTTGAGCGATGATGTTGGATCTAGGACATTGTCGATTGTTATATGCAGGTTGCTATATTAGAGAGTAGTCCTTTCGCGTGCGGCGTGTCAAGGAACAAAGGGAGATTTTCTCCAAAAATATAATACATAGAGAAAAAATCCTCTGTTTTATGATATAGTAATGGGGTGAATATCATTCAGGGGAGAGACAACCATGGACTCCATCGTATCATCGTTGGTACGAACCTTAAAGCCTTATTTTGCGGAAAGGCTGGAACGGCAGGCGGACGGGAGCCTCGGAATCCGGGACGACGAGCTCGGCGCTTTGGCGAGCTGCTGTACGACGGGTCAAGTTGCGGCCTTCTTCGTGCTGGATTATCGCCTGCACGGCGGGGACGGGCTTGAGGCCGCCTCGGGCCTGGCGGCGAACGTGCTTCGGCGGCAGCGTCCGGACGGGGCGTTCGGACAGCCGTATTACGTCAAGCGCGGCGACCCGGAGACGGTCGACATCGCCGAGATCGGCGCGGTGGCGAACAGCTTGTATCTGCTGCACCGCCATGCCGGCTCGGAGGATGCGAAGGAAAGCCTGATCCGGTCCGCCGAGTATCTGCTGACGGAAGTCGCGGCGGAAAATCCCGGCGCCGTCTATAAAAATCCGAACGCGCGGCATCACGACGTGCTTAACGGGGACATGTACGCGGCGCACACGTTCGCGCGGGCGTACGAGCTGAACGGCGATTCCCGGTTCCTGGAGCAGACCGTGCGGGTGTTCCGCCATTTGATCGAGCGGTTCGGGAAACACGAGCCGGATTGGTGGCCTTATATCGAAAATTGGGACGGGAGCGTCGCGATGGGCAACAGCGTCGCCTATCAGGGCATCATCGTCGCCTTCGCGCATACGGCGCTGCCGCTGCTCCCGCAAGAGCTGCGGAGCCGCTGGCAGGAGACGGCCGAAGCGGCGGTCCGCCGGATGCTTGCGTCCATGAAGGAAGGCCCGCATGACGGCAACGAAGCGCCGTGGTGGTGCAGGGATTGGAGCAACGTGTGGGAGATCGACCTGGCGTTCGCCCGGTACGCCCATATCGCCGAAGCCCGGGAGTACGCCGAAGGCCGGTTGAAGGCGTTAAACGAACGGCTCTCCGCCGAAGGCTGGTCGGTCTTCACGCCGAAGGGGCTGCAACACGATCCGGAGCGGGCGCCGGTCAGCACGACGTTCCGGAAAGCGGCGACGTTCGCCGGCATTTTATCGTCCATGAGCCTGGACGAATCGACAGGAATCGGAAGGGAAGGACGATGAAACGGATGAAACTGACGGATACGGTTATGAAGCGTCCGGATGCGGGGTCCGCAGCCGGTTCGCGCGAGATCGGCGCGGTTGGCGCGCAAGGGAGGTTTGCCCGATGAGCCGGCATTACGGATGTGACGTCGCCGTGATCGGCGGAGGCGTAGGAGGCTGCGCCGCCGCGCTGGCCGCTGCGGAAGCCGGGATGCGCGTCGTGCTGACGGAGGAGACGGATTGGATCGGCGGACAGTTCACGAGTCAAGCCGTGCCGGCGGACGAACACCCCTGGATCGAGCAGTTCGGCTGCACGCGCAAGTACCGGGAGTTCCGCCAGCGCGTGCGCGACTACTACAAGGCGAATTACCCGCTGACGGCGGAAGCGATGCGCAACGACCGGTTCAATCCGGGCAACGCCATCGTCAGCCGCTTGTCCTGCGACCCGCGGGTCGCCTTGTCCGTGCTGGAGAGCATGCTCGCCCCTCATGTTCACTCGGGGCGAATCACGCTGCTGCTGGACGTTCGCCCGATCGCGGCGGATACGGACGGGGACGCGGTCCGGTCCGTAATGCTGGAGCATGCGGAAACCGGGGAACGCGTCATCGTCGAAGGACGCTACGTGCTCGACGCGACGGAATGCGGAGACTTGCTGCCGCTGACCGGCACGGAGTATGTGACGGGAGCCGAATCGCGCCGGGACACGGGGGAGCCGCATGCGCTCGAAGGCGATGCGGAGCCGCTTGACATTCAGTCGATCACGTGGTGCTTCGCCCTCGATTACCGCGAGGGCGAGGACCACACGATCGAGAAACCGGCGGCGTACGAGTTTTGGCGCGGCTACCAGGCGCCGTTCCAGCGGGACCGGATGCTCAGTTGGACGCCGCTGCAGACGAACGAAGCGGTCAAGCGCTTCTCGCTGTTTCCCGAGGCCGGAGCGTTCTCCCTGTGGAACTACCGCCGCATCGCCGATCGCACGCAGTTTGCGCCGGGGACGTTCGACAGCGACTTGACCCTCGTCAACTGGCCGCAGAACGACTACTGGCTCGGCAGCGTGTACGACGTGCCGGAGGAGGAGCGGCGGCGGCATCTGGAGGGGGCGAGGCAGCTCAGTCTCAGCCTGCTGTACTGGCTGCAGACCGAAGCGCCCCGTCCGGACGGCGGATACGGGTATCCCGGCCTGCGGCTGCGGGGCGATGTAACGGGGACGGCGGACGGGCTGGCCAAAGCGCCCTATATCCGCGAATCCCGCCGCATCCGGGCGGAGTTCACGGTGAAGGAGCAGCATATCAGTCCCGAAGTGCGGGGCGCGAACGGCGCGGAGCCGTTCCCCGACAGCGTCGGCATCGGCTGCTACCGGATCGACCTGCATCCGACGACGGGCGGCCGGGAAGGGTTCTATATCCCCAGCCTGCCGTTCCAGATCCCGCTCGGCAGCCTTATTCCCGTGCGGATGGACAACTTGCTGCCCGCTTGCAAAAATATCGGCGTCACCCATCTGACGAACGGCTGCTACCGCCTGCACCCCGTCGAATGGAACATCGGCGAGTCCGCGGGTGCGCTGGCCGCGTACTGCTTGCGGCGGGGCGTATCGCCGCGCCGGGTTCGCCGCGAGCCTTCCCTGCTCGCCGACTTCCAGAGCGAGCTGGCGAAGCGCGGCGTGGAACTGGCGTGGCCGGCGATCCGGCCGGTGTAACAAAGGAGCGGGGACCCGGACGGGGGCCCGGTCAGCTTGAGCGGATGAAGGCTTCGGCCTGCGTTGGCCATTTCGACGAACGTAGAAGAATTCGAAGCCTGCGGGTACTTCACCGCATGCGTCATGCTTCAGCGGGGGCGTCACCCGGGCGGCGGCACGACGTCCCTATGCGACGCTCAGAAGCTGGCATCCGTATATGATATAAAATATCGTTAAGGCGGCCGTACCGCGGCTTCCGTATGCGGATAGCGATACAAAATATCGCTATCGCCTGGAAATGAGCGAAAAGAGCCGGAAAACGAGGTCGTTACTGATATTTTATATCGTTAAACCCGGCGGAGGGGGGAGAATTCTCGGCGATAGCGATAAAAAATATCGTTACGCTACGCTCCCGTGGGCAATTGGATACCGAGCCAAGCGGCAACCGCCAAAATCGGGAGCCGGATCGTGGATCTGAACCAATGAAGGGCGGGTGATTGGCGGTTTGTTCGGCGATTCCGGCGTTATCGGCCGCGACGGCTGCCAAAGGCGAACTTGGAGGCCGCATGACTCCCGTTCGCCGGCCGCTTGCCTGACATGAAAACGGCCATAGAGCGTAAGGAGCTGCCTCAAAAGGCCCATATCAGAACAAATGAACCTCCAATACCACTGAAAAAGTGGGGTTGGAGGTTCATTTTTGTCTCGATTGCACATCAAAAAGCGGGGGCTTCACCTGCTTTTGGAGACAGCACCGCGGAGCAAACGCGGACGGGAAATGGCCGGTTCACGCGGTGAAGCACCGAGGGCCGGCAGAGAAGCCTTACCGCCCCTGTACGCCGCGCGGGCGCAGGTCGTGGCGTTCCAGGAAGGCCATGTAGTCCTCGTACAGCTTGACGGACGATTCATGCCCCGCATGAACCGGACTGCCCGGCTTGTTCATCATGCCCAAATATTGATAGCCGAGCACTTTGTCCACCCAGGGCGACACGGTCTCAAGCTGCTTCTCGATCCGTTCGAAATCGGGAGGGTACAGCACCTTGCCCTGAAAACGGAACAGCTCCACGTCCGCCCACAGCGGCTTGCCGGCGCGATCGTGCGCCTCGCGCAAGGAGGCGAACGTGCGCTTCGCCTCCTCGTGGGTCGTCCGGTTCACGCCGATTTCGTCCTGGTAGGCGATGTAATCGACCTCCAGCGAACGAAGCTGCGCGACGAAGCGGTCGTCGCATTTTGCCGTGCGGGTTCCGTAAGGCGCGATCAGCACTTTGTCCGGACCGTGCTTGCGGCACAGATTCGCCAGCTCGTTGGCGTAAGCGATATATTTGTCCGGGAAGTAGTCCCGGATCGCGGCTTCCACCGGGAAATACCAGCCGGCGAACGAAGGATGATGCCCGTATTTCTCCGACAGCTCTCTGGCGACGTCGATGCGCAGGCGGGAGTAATCGCCCTCCATCGACAAATGGCCCATAATCGGCGTCGTGAAGAAACCGAGTCCGAGGTACAGCGAGACGTTCAGCTTATCCCCAGCGGCGAGCACCGCTTCGAGCGGGTCGGGGCAGACGGTGTCCCAGCGCAGCGGCATCACTTCGGAGGGGTAGAACGCCTTGCCGTACAGCGCCACGCTCAGCAGCACGAAGGTGTCCATGCCGGCTTCCGCCATCTCCGTCAGCTTCAGCTCCCAATCGTGAGCCGTGAACTGCTGCGTCGCCGCGTTCCAGGTGTCGCCTTCGTACGGATTGCAATGGTAAAAATCGAACCACGTGCCGGTGATCGGTTTCATCGGCCGAACCTCGCTTTGCTTGATCATGTTGGATCGGAATCCGTCGCGGCTGCCCGCGTTACGGGCGGGTTGCCTCCGGCCGAACCTTCGGTTCGTCCGGCACGGAGGCCGCCAGCCGCAGCGCCTCCCGCACGTTGCCGTCCGCCAGCCGCAGCAGGTCGCTTGCCCGCCCGGCGTCCCGCACGGAGCCGAGCAGCATCACGATGGCGGCCTTTACGTCGCCGCCGGTCTGCCGCAGCGTGCGCACGGCGGTATCCGGCGAAGCACCCGTCGCCATCTCGACGATGCGTTCGGCCCGGCGCATCAGCTTGCTGTTCGTCGGCTGCATATCGACCATCAGGTTGCCGAACACCTTGCCGAGCCGGATCATGGCGGCCGTGCTGAGCATATTGAGCACCAGCTTCTGGGCCGTGCCCGCCTTCAAGCGGGTGGAGCCCGTGACGACCTCCGGTCCGACCGGCACTTCGATCGCGATGTCGGCCAGCTCGCCGATCGCGGAGCCGCGCACGCAGCTTACCGCGACGGTGGCGGCTCCGACCTGGCGGGCGTAACGCATCGCGCCGATGACGAAGGGCGTCCGTCCGCTGGCGGCGATGCCGACGACGACATCCCGCGCGGTAAGCTGGCGGGCTTGCAATTCAGCGGCGCCGTCTTCGGCCCGGTCCTCGGCGGATTCGTCGGCTTGCAGCATGCCCGCGCCTCCGGCCATGACGGCCTGCACAAGCTCCGGCGGAGTGCCGAAGGTCGGCGGGCATTCGTAGGCATCGAGCAGCCCGAGCCTGCCGCTTGTGCCCGCACCGACATAAAACAGCCGGCCGCCGCCGCGAATGGCGTTAACGATGGCGTCCACCGCCGCCGCGATGTCCGCCAGCTTCTCGCCGACCCGGTCGGGAACCGAACGGTCGGCTTCATTCATATAGCGGAGGATGTCCAGCGTATGCATCAAATCCAGTTCGGGGGCCCGCGGGTCCCGTCTTTCGGTCTCGAGCCGATCCATCTCGTGTGCGTTCATAGGTCACCAGCCCATCGGTTTTGGTTTTGAACAAAATCTCCAATTTAAACATCGAATTGCGGATATGAGTTCCTGTCCTATTATATAGAGGCGGCCGGCCGCCCGTAAACCTTTTTCGGAGAAAATTTCCGATTTTATCTGTTGTAATGAAGATAATCTCTAACACGATATAGTATAATGATATCGGCAAGCAGCCGATACCAAGGAGGATTACCGCCATGATCCGTATTTCAGCCATAGACGTATTCCCTCTCCGCCTCCCGATGAAGCAGACGTTCCGCACGTCCCGGGGCACGGTGGGAGACGAGTCCGCCGGCGCGCCGCACGTGTATGTGCGCGTAACGGGGGACAACGGCGCCGTCGGATGGGGGGAAGCCCGCCCGAGTCCCCGCTGGAGCTACGAGACGCCCGAATCCGTGTGCAGCGCGATCGAGAATTACATTCGGCCGGCGCTGGTCGGACAGCGCGCCGACGACCTGGCGGCCGTCCACCGCATCATGAACCGCGAAATTGCCGGAAGCCTCCATCCGGGCCAGCCGATCGCCAAAGCGGCGGTCGATACGGCGCTTCATGACCTGATCGCGCGCAGCTGCAACCTGCCGGTCGCGGGACTGTGGCAGTCGGGCTCCCCGCATCCGGTCCGCCTGTCTTACCTGATCAGCACGACCGATCCGGAGGAAGCCGCCCGCAAGGCGAGAGAGGCGGTTGCCGAAGGATACTCCGGCGTGGATGTGAAGATCGGGCTGAACCCGGCGAACGATCTGGATATCGTGGCCGCGGTGAAGCGGGAAGCGCCGAACCTGTTTTTCCGCGTGGACGCCAACCAGGCTTACCGGCTCCCGCAAGCGGTTCAACTGGCCAAAGGGCTTGAGCGCATCGGCGTCGACGTGCTCGAGCAGCCGCTGCCGGCCAATCAACTGCTCGCCCACGCCGAGCTGCGCCGCAAGGTGTCCATCCCGATCGCGCTGGACGAGAGCGTCTGGTCGCCGAGCGGCGTCCTCGAAGCGCTGCGGAGCGAAGCATGCGACACCATCGTCATCAAGCTCACGAAGATGGGGGGACTTCGCGGCGCGAGGCTGTGCGGGGAGATCGCCCGGGAGAGCGGACTCGGCCTGCTCGGCGGCGGCCTGACGGAGTCGAAGCTGGGATTCGTCGCGTCCGCGCACTTGTTCCGCTATCTGGAGCTGACGGACCCGGTCGACCTGAACGGGCCGATGTTCCTGAAGGACGATCCCGTCGAAGGGGATTGGCCGATTCGCAACGGCGAGGCCGTTCTGCCCGAAGGTCCCGGAATCGGCTGCCGAATCTCGGACGCCAAGCTTCGGCAGTACGCCGCTTCCGCAACGTAAGCGGGGCCGGGCTTCTCCACGCAAAGGAGGCATTCCATGAAATTTTACGTCAGCGTCGACATGGAAGGAATATCTGGAATCGCCCTGAGGGAACAACTGGTCAGGGGAGAGCCGCTGTACGAAGAAGCGCGGCGGCTGCTGACGCTGGAAACAAACGCCGTTACGGAAGCGCTGCTGGCGGCGGGCGCGACCCGCGTCATCGTGAAGGACGCCCACGGGAGCGGCTTCAACTTTATTCCCGAGCTGCTCCATCCGGGGGCGGAATACGTCATGGGGGCGACACGGGTGGAGAACCGGTTTCCGGGGCTGGACGAGACGTTCGACGGCGCGCTCCTGATCGGCTACCATGCGATGGGCGGGACCTCCCAAGCGGTGCGGGATCACACGATGACGTCGCAGGGCTGGCAGTCCCTCCGCCTGAACGGGCGGCCGATCGGCGAGATCGGTCTGGATGCGCTGCTGATCGGCCTGCGCGGAGTCCCGGTGCTGTTCGTCTCCGGCGACGACAAGACGTGCGCGGAAGCCGCAAGCGAGCTTCCCGGCGTCGTCACGTACGAGACGAAGGCGGCGCTCGGCCGCCATGCCGCCCTGATGAAGGCGCCGCAGCGGGTTCGCGAGGAGCTGCGGGAGGCCGTTAGCCGCGCCGTCCGCAGCGCGGATCGTCCGAAGCCCCTGCGGCTTGCCGGACCGTACGAGCTGACGATCCGGTTTCTGCATACGGAGCAGGCCGACGCGCGCAGGTACGACGGGGTTCGCGCGAAGCGCATCGACGGCCTGACCGCTTCGTATGTATCGGACGATTTGACGGCTCTGCTGGCCATGGCCTTCTGAACGGACGGGCAAGCCCGGAAGCTCGGAAGGCACGAGAGACAAAAGGTGGTTGTTCATGAACAAACAGTCGATGGGCACGAAGGCGCTGCTGTGGATCGAAAGCAATTACACGTCGTTGACGAAAGCGGAGAAAAAAGTCGCGGACGTCGTCCTGAACGACACGGAAAAAGTGGTGTACAGCTCCATCACGGATCTGGCGGAGATGGCTTCGACCGGCGAGACGACCGTGCTGCGGTTTTGCCGGAAGCTGGGCTTCCGCGGATATCAGGAATTCAAGCTCGCCGTCGCCCAGGATCTCGTCAGCCCGAGCGAGAACGTGCACGGCGCAATCGACGAAAACGACAAACTTGGCGAGATCGCCCAGAAAATTACGGCGAGCAACAGCCAGGCGCTAAAAGATACGATGAGCCTGCTGCAGGAGAAAGAGCTGAATAAAACCGTGGACGCGCTGCTGTCCAAAAAACGGATCTTCTTCTTCGGCGTCGGCTCGTCCGGCGTAACGGCAATCGACGCGCACTACCGCTTCATGCGGCTCGGCTTCCAGGCGGCTCATGCGGTCGACGCCCATATTATCGCGATGAACTGCGCCTTGACGGGGCCGGACGACGTGGTGGTCGGAATCTCCACCTCCGGAAGCACGAAGGACCTGGTGGACGCCGTGCGGATCGCGCACGAAAACGGAGCGACCATCGTCTGCCTGACGAATCACGCGCGTTCGCCGATTACCCAGTACGCCGATGCCGTGCTGTTGGCTTCCTCGAAGGAAACGCCGCTTCAAGGCGGGGCGTTCGCCTCCAAGATCGCCCAGATTCATATCCTGGACATTTTGTCCACGGCCGTTGCGCTCCGGAGAAAAGAAGAGACGTTTAAGGCGATCGAGAAAACGACCAAATCGGTCGTCAGCAAGCTTTATTAAGAAAAAATAATTCATCATTAATAATAAAAAAGAAGGAAAACTCCTCTTTCTTGTTGTATACATATGAGTAGAGAACAACAAAGGGGGGATTTCCTTTTTTTGTTGGCAGGTTCGGTTAACGTTTTCGTCAACGTCCAGTCAAAGTGTAAAGATCAGACACGGTCGCTCATCATGAACAGGCTTCGAAGAGAGCTTTGCCGGCTTTGTCCGGATAGGTGCGGAGAGAGGCTGCTGAAATGATGGAGGTGGCTCGGAGTGAAAGCGTTTAAGAAAGCGGGAGGCGCGGCGGTTTCCCTGATGCTGGCGTCGGCGGTCGGACTGGCCGGATGCTCCGACGGAGCGTCGAAGCCCCCGGAGGAAAGTCCCGCCCGGAACGAGGCGACCCCCACCAGCGCGCCGAAAGAAAAGGTGGAAATCACCTTCTGGCACGTATGGAGCGACAAGGACGCCGGTCCGATTACGGCGAGGGTTGAGGCGTTTAACAAGAGTCAGGACCGCATTACGGTCAAGGTGCTGGGCAACCAGGATGCGACGAAGCAGCTTACGGCGATCTCCGGCGGCAATCCGCCCGACATCGCGCTCACGTACTGGAACAACATCGGCCCGTGGGGGCAAGCCGGAGCGGTGCTTCCGTTGACCGACTATCTCAAGAACGGCAAGGTCGATACCGCAAGCTTCGTCCCGGCGGCATTGGAGCGGATGAAGGTGAACGGCGAATACTACGCGCTGCCGTTCACGTTCAGTATGGCGAGCACGCTGATGTACAACAAGAAGGCGTTCCAGGATGCGGGCATCACGAAGCCGCCCGAAACGCTGGAGGAGCTGTTCGAGACCGCCAAGAAGCTGACGAAACGCGAGAACGGCGAAATCACGCAAATCGGCTTCATTCCGGATTATCCCTGGATCGACAACGTGTTCTGGCCGATCATCTTCGGCGGAAGCTGGGTGGACGCCAATGGGAAGCTTACGGCCAATCAGGAGGCGAACGTCGCCTCGATCGCTTACCAGCGCAAATTTTACGAGGAATTCGGGATGGATCAAATCGCCAAATTCCGCTCCGGCATGGGCCAGCGGGGGACGCCCAACGACCCGCTGTTGACCGGCAAGCTGGCGATGATGATCGGCTGGGAATACAACTTCCCCGAAGAACGCAAGCCGGACGGTCCGATCGGCATCGCTCCGTTCCCGCATCCCGCCAACCGGCCGGACCTGAAAGGTTCCGGGATGGTCTCGCCGCGTGCGGTCTTCATTCCGAAAAAGGCGAAACATCCGGACGAAGCCTGGGAGTTCATGCAGTATTTGGTCGGGCACGAATCCCAAGTGGAATTTTCGGTCGAATCCAAGACGATCCCGAGCCTGCTGCCCGCCCTCGACGATCCGAAGCTGCGGGGCAACGAGAAGCTGGTCATGATGCACGATTTCTACGAGCGGGCGAAAAGCAAGACGCTTCAAGGGTTCCCCAACAGCGTCTATATCAATGAATATTTGCAGGCGCTGACCGAGGAGACGGAGAAGGCGCTCAAAGGACAGGCGACGCCGCAGGAAGCGATGGACCGCGTCGTCGCGAGAATCCAGCCGCTTGCGGACAAAGCGGCGAGCAAATCATAAAGGAACGCCCGGGGCGCGCCGCCGTCCCCGGGCCGATCCCGCTCGAAGGAGGAGGCTGGAATGACCCGCACCGCTGCCGCAACGGCCGGCTTCCGCCGCCGCCGGAACAAGGCGTTATGGACGGGACTCCTGTTTATTAGCCCGTGGCTCGCCGGATTCCTGCTGTTTCAACTGTATCCGATCCTGATGTCGTTCTACTACAGCCTGTCGGAATACAATCTGTTCTCTGATCCCGAATGGGTCGGCCTGCAAAACTACAAGGATTTGTTCGGGGACAGCAAATTTTATTTGTCCCTGTACAATACCGTCTACATCACGGTGTTCGGCCTGCTTCCGCATCTGGCGTTCGCGCTCGGCATGGCGCTGCTGTTGAATATGAGCGTGCGGGGCCAGGCGGTGTACCGCACAATTTATTTTCTGCCGACGCTCGTTCCGGCCGTAGCCAGCTCCCTGCTGTGGATGTGGCTGCTGAACGCGCAGTACGGGCTGGTGAACGAGCTGCTGGGCGCGATCGGCCTCGTCGAGCCGAATTGGCTCGTGGACCCGGCGTGGACGAAGCCGGCCTTGGTGTTGATGGGGTTCTGGGGGACCGGCACGCAGACGGTGATGTATTTGGCGGCGTTGCAGGACGTGCCGAAAGTGTTCTACGAAGCGGCCGAAATCGACGGAGCCGGCCGCTGGAGCCGCTTCCGCCACATCACGCTGCCGGCCATCTCGCCGATGACGCTGTTTTTGCTCGTGATCGGCCTGATTAATTCGTTTCAATATTTTACGCAGGGGCTTATTTTTGCGGAGGCGTCCCAATCGGTGGGAGGTCCGGAGAACTCGCTGCTGTTCTATGCGATTTATTTGTACCAAACCGCTTTTTCGTTCCTGAACATGGGCTACGCTTCCAGCATGGCGTGGATTTTATGCGTCATCGTGTTCGGTCTCACGCTGCTGATTTTCCGCTCGTCGGCCCGCTGGGTGTACTACGGAGGTGAGAAATAATGGCGCAGACGATCACACGCCGGTCCGGTCTGAAAATCGGGGTCCGGAAGAAGCGAGGGTTGCGCCTCCTTCGCAAAACCGTGCTGCCTCACATCGGCTTGACGCTGACGGGACTTTTGTTTCTGGCGCCGTTCGCCTGGCTGTTCATCACCTCCATCAAGACGGAGCAGGAGATTTTCGCGATTCCGACGGTCTGGTGGCCGGACCGGGTGCAGTGGATGAACTACGTGGAGGCGGTTCGGACGATTCCGTTCCTGCGGTACACGTTCAACACCGCGATGATCGGCGTGCTGTCGGCGGTCGGACAGGTTTTGGTTTCCCCGCTGGCGGCTTACGGTTTCTCGCGAATCTCGTTCCGGGGACGGAACGTTCTGTTTTACGTCATGATGGCGACGATTATTTTGCCGTTTCAGGTGACGATGGTGCCGGTGTACGTCATGTTCAACAAGATGAACATGGTCGACTCGTATTGGCCGCTGATTTTGCCGAATTTTTTCGGGGCCGCCTACTACATCTTCCTGCTGCGCCAATTTTTTATGAACATCCCGTACGAGCTGACGGAGTCGGCCAAGATCGACGGCGCTTCCGAGTTCAGGATCTATTGGCAGATCGTCCTGCCCTTGTCCCGGCCGGCGATCTATACGGTGGCGCTGCTCACGTTCCTGCACGCCTGGGGGGATTTCCTCGGTCCGCTCATCTATTTGAACGATCCGGCGAAATGGACGCTGTCCATCGGACTCCGGTCGTTTATCGGGGAGTACGACGTGTCGTGGGGCCTGCTGATGGCCGCCTCCACTCTGTTCACCGTTCCGATCATCGCGCTGTATTTCTTCGTGCAGAAGCAGTTTATTCAAGGCATTACGCTGACCGGCTTCAAGTAAGCGATTCGTTTTGTTAACCCTTGCCAACCCATTCCATGGAGGGAAGTCTATGAAAAAACGATCGAACGTCACGGCAGCGCTGTTGTCTTCGGTTCTGGCGGCAGGCTTGATCCTCCCCGCCGCGGCCGTCGCGTCCGACAACGGGCAAGCGTCCGCCCCGCTGGAAAATTTGGCCTTGAACAAACCGTATACGTTCGAAACGCCGTATCCGCGCGATTCGCATTTCGGACCGATCGAAGACGTCCATCTCGACGATACCGGCTTGCAACTGACGGACGGCGTATTCGGCGGGCTGTCGTTCTCGGACAAGGCGTATGTCGGCCGGCTGTGGCAGGGCTACCGCACCTTCCATCTGGATCTCGGCGAGCTGGCGACGATTGAGGAGATCCGGGTCAGCACGCTGCAGGATTTGCCGAACGGCATCTTTTTTCCGGAGGAAGTCTCGTATGCGATCTCGGACAACGGCCAAAAGTGGCGGCATCTCGGACAGGTCGAGAGCGCGCTGCCGACGACGTTAAAAGGCCCCGCGAAGCAGACGATCGCCAAAACGGGTATCCATACGGTCGCCCGGTACGTGCAGATCGACATCCCCGCGGAGTCGTGGCTGTTCGTCGACGAGATCGAAGTGATCGGCCGGCGCGACAAGTCCGGCGATAAGCTGAAGCCGGCGAAGGGTCCGAAGCCGGATGAGGGCTACCCGCGCCCGGGCTCGAAGCAGGCGGCCGGCATTCACAACGAAGTGCTGATCTACACCGGTGAGTGGCAGTACCAGCCGAGCGACTGGATTTCGTTCACGAAAGAAGACTTCAAGCCTTACGTCTCCTACGTGGATACCGACATGAAGCGCAAGGACTATATGTTCGACGGCTTCCTGTTCCTGCCGTACGCGCCCCTGATGGACGGGGCCAATTACGGTCCGACGGCGGGGAAACCGACGAACAAAGGACACTTCGAGAAGTTTCTCGACCGCCTGTTCCGCGACGATTACGAGCTGGGCGCGCTGAACGAAGCGGTGAAGGAAGCGAAGGCGGATTTGCGCGGCAAGAATTACGAAGCGAAGGTCGTTATCGCGATACCATATCCCCGCACGGATCAAAGCGACTTCGGCGACGTGGACGGGGACGGCATCAGCGAGAACTTGAACGTTAACGAGGTCGGCGAAGCGGAAGCGCTGAACAATCGGCTGAAAGTAACCAAATGGTTCGTCGATGAGGTGTACAAGCGGTGGGAGGCGAGCGGTTACAGCGATCTGAAGCTGGTGTCCTTCTACTGGTACAACGAGTACATCGCTCACCAACTGAGCGAGCTGGACCACGAGCTGGTGAAGCGGACCGGCGATTATGTCCGCTCGAAGGGCGCGACGTTCCAATGGATTCCGTATTATTTCGCCAGGGGCTGGAACGATTGGAAGGAGAACGGGTTCGATGCGGCGGCGATGCAGCCGAACTACTTCTTCCATGCCAATGCCGGACCCGACCGCGTGGGCACGATCGCCCAGGCCGCGTACGACCACGGCATGGGCGTCGAGATCGAGCTGAGCGACGCGGTGCTGACGGACGCGAATTTGCGCGGACGCTACTACGCGTATTTGGACGCCGGGAAAGAACACCAGTTGATGAAGAAGTCGTATAACGTGTTCTACCAGCAGGTCAAGACGCTGTGGAAGGCGGCGCAATCCAAGGTTCCGGTGGAGCGGGAAGTTTACGACCGCACGTACTTGTACGTGAAGGGCAAATATTAAACGTCAAGCGACAACAAGAACATCGGAGAAAAGGGAGAAGAGCATGAAAACGATCGTCACTCATCAAGGTGGAGTACGCTTGGAGGAACGGCCGGAGCCTTCCGTCACGGAGCATCCCCGGCGCGTGCAGGTGAAGGTCAGCTACTCGTTGATCAGCCCGGGAACGGAGCTCGGCCTGTTGGCCAATCCGGCCGTCCCGGACGGCTTCGCGCTCGGCTATAGCGCCGCGGGCGTCGTCCAGGAAGTCGGCAGCGCCGTGGAAGGATTCAAGCCCGGCGATTACGTCGCCTGCTACGGCGGGCCTTACGTCTATCACGCGGAGACGTTGTCCGTGCCGGAGATGCTCTGCGTGAAGCTGAGCGGGCCCGAGTTGCTGAGGGAGGCTGCGTTCGTCGGGCTCGGTTCCGTGGCTGTGCACAGCGTGCGCCGGCTGTCCCGGCAGTTCGGCGAGACCGTCTGGGTCGCCGGTCTCGGCGTGCTCGGCCTGCTGATCGCGCAGTTGGGCGACCGCGCCAACTACCGCGTGTTCGCCACCGACATGAAGGACGAACGGCTGCAGCTTGCGAAAGCGTGCGGCGTCGAGGACGCGTACCGCGCCGACGATCCGCAGCTCGCCGAGCGGATTCGCGCCTATACGGACGGACACGGATTTGACAGCATCGCGCTGTGCGCGCATTCCGCGAACCCGAAACTGATCGAATCGTGCATGCAGCATCTTGCGTTTCGAGGCACGTTCGCCTTGATCGGCAACGTCCCCATTCAGTTCTCGCGCGATTTGTTTTTCGCGAAGGAAGCGGACTTCGTGATCGCTCGCGGGGCCGGTCCGGGACGTTACGACCGCCAATACGAGGAGGAGTGCCTCGATTATCCGAAATCGTACGTGCGCTGGACGGAAGGCCGCAACATGCAGGAGTTCATCCGCAACGTGGAAAACGGCCGCGTGGCGATCCGGCCGATGGTTACGCACGAATTCGCCTTGGGCGATGCGGTCGAGGCGTATGAGATGCTGAAGCGCGAGGCGTCTTCGGCGCTGGGTGTGCTGATCCGCTACGCCGAATAAGCGCGCGTGCGGGTCCCGGCCGGGCACTTGCGGCACGCGTACAGCGGGCGGGCAGGCAGGGGCAGCAAAGTCGAAAAAATCAACTTGCAGCCGCTGGAACGGGCCAAACGGCCGATGCAAGTCGAAAATTTCGACTTGTGCCCGATGAAAAATGCGCCTGCCCGCCATCCCCGGCATCAGCGAAAAACCGAATGCTAGCGGAGCGAGAGGAGGCCCGTCGGAGTCGGCCTCCCCTCATCGCCGCGAAACGCCGGCAAAAAGGGGATTGCGCCCGAAGCGCAATCCCCTTTTTCCGGGTTTACGGCAGGTAAATATTCGGCGGAGTCGGGGTCGCCATGCCGTCTCCGAGATAGAAGCTCGTGTGGGGAGGCTGGTTGTACCCTACGTTCTGCCAGGCGATGCCGAGCCGGTAGACCGGATCGTGCATCAGCGTAAAGATTTTATGCGACGTCACGCTCGTCGTCGTGTACAGGCGGAGCGCGGTGCTGTCCGACTTGCGCCAGATCACCTCTTCGCGCCAGTCGCCGATCAGGTCGGCCTGCAGGCTCGGGTTGCCCTTGGTGTGGTTGTTCGACAACGTGCCGGTTGCGGTAAGCAGGTTGGTTAACGTCCCGTTGGAATAATTCCACTTGTCGATTTTGCCGACGCCGGTGGACGAGCCCGAGTTCCAGTTATGGTCGAGCAGCTCGCGGAGCAGATCGCCGTCCCACCAGATCGCGAAGTTGATCGAGGACGGCGCGGTTCCGATGCTGGTTCCGTTCGCCGTGCGCAGCCCGACGCCGGACGCCCACGCCTCCGCACCTCTGTAACGCGGATCGATATCCGCGGCGAGGCCACGGCCGGTGTCCGCGCCGGTATGGACGCCCCAGAGAATCTGGCCGGTCGCCGCGTCGTGCATCTCGGCGCCGTACGCCGCGCTTGAGCTCTCGTGAACGCCGAACACTTCGAGCCCGGCTCGATCGGGGTTCAGGTCGCCGACATGCAGCGCATCCCCGTGGCCGAGTCCCGTGGAGTACATCGGGGTGCCGTTGTCGTTAAGCGTCAGGGCGCCGTAGATGATCTCGTCCTTGCCGTCGTTGTCCACGTCGGCGACGCTGAGCTGATGGTTGCCCTGTCCGGTGTAGGAGCCGTAGCCGGGCGAATTCGTATCGAACGTCCAGCGCTTGGTCAACTGCCCGTTGCGCCAGTCGTAGGCGACCAATACGGTGCGGGTGTAGTAGCCGCGCGCCATCACGATGCTCGGCCGCGTGCCGTCCAGATAAGCGACGCCGGCCAGGAACCGGTCGACGCGGTTGCCGTAGCTGTCTCCCCAACTGGAGACGGTGCCGCGCGGCGGTTCGTAGTTCGTCGTCGTCAGTATCGTGCCGGTGTTGCCGTTAAATACGGTCAGAAATTCCGGACCGCTCAGCACGTAACCGGACGAGTTGCGGTGGTCGGCGCTGGCCGAACCGATGACGGTGCCCGCGGCGTCCCTCGTGCCGTCGGCCGTCTTGCACACGACTTCGGCCTTGCCGTCCCCGTCGAAGTCGTAGACGAGGAATTGCGTATAGTGCGCGCCGGCGCGGATGTTGCGGCCGAGGTCGATGCGCCATTTCAACGTGCCGTTTAATTCGTAGGCGTCGAGATAGACGTTGCCCGTGTAGCCGGATTGGGAGTTGTCCTTCGAGTTCGAAGGATCCCACTTGAGCACGATCTCGTAGTCGCCGTCGCCGTCCAGATCGCCGACGCTGGCGTCGTTGGCGCTGTAGGTGTACGAGACTCCGTCCGGCGTTGTACCGCCGGGCGGCTTTTGAATCGGGATATCGAGATAGTTGTTGCTCCACACGGTGGCGACGGGGGACGCGGGGCCCTCCGTGCCGCCTACGACGGGCCGGACGGTATAGGTGGAGGAGGTCGTTCCGCCCGTATCCAGATAATTGGTGCTGTTCGTGATCGGACTTGAATTAAGCTTCGTGCTTCCGCGATAAACGTTGAATCCGGTATTCATGGGCTCGGTGCCGAGCAGACGCCAACTGACGTACACGCCGTTGCTCACCTTGACCGCCACGACGCCGCGATTCAGCTTCTCCATCTGCCGGGGCGAGGCGGCCGAAGCCGTCCAGTCTCCGGCGCCGAACGGCACGGACAGAGCCAGCGCCGCCGTCAGCACAAGCGATTTGCTCCACTTCTTGTTGAAGTTTTTCACATCATTTGCCTCCTTCATATTCGTGTTTTGGTGCCGGCTGCTCTCGTTGAGTCTGTCTGGCAGGGACGACAGGACAGCAGAGAGATGCGCAGAAGCTGATGATCACCTCCTCGGTCCGGGCGGACAAGCATTGAAAGCGATTACAATCAAAATTGTAGAACGGCCTGCTGCTCTTTTACATGGAAAAACCCGACTTTTTTTGTTCAAAAATCAGACAAAGAGGCGTTTCGTCAAGAAAGTGCAAGGCGCTGACAAATCGGCAAAAAGGGCCGGCACGGCCGAGCAAAAAAGTCCAATTGCCGGAAAAATCGTCCGGGTGTATCTATAAAAGGAACTCGGCATTCAGGGGAGGGGCTACGATGGCCGGAAGACAGATGGAAACGATCGGGCGGGGGCTTGTCGCGGTCAAGACGGAACGGGGCGTGTACGTCGGTTGGCGGTGGCTCGGGACGGAGCCGGAGACGGTCGCCTTCAATTTGTACCGGGACGGCGAACGCGTGAATGGCGAGCCGATCGCGGGCAGCACGAATTATTTGGACGAACGCGGGACGGAGACATCCCGGTACGTCGTGCGGGCGGTGATGGACGGCCGCGAGCTTCGCCCTTCGGAGGAAGTCGGCGTATGGAGAACGCCTTTCCTCTCCGTTCCGATCCGTAAACCGGAAGGGGGCGTGTCGCCCGACGGCGTCGCCTACACGTACAGCGCCAACGACGCCAGCGTCGGCGATCTGGACGGCGACGGGGAATACGAGATCGTGCTGAAGTGGGACCCGTCCAACTCCCACGACAATGCGCATGCGGGATACACGGGCAATGTGTATCTCGACGCGTACAAACTGGACGGGCGCATGCTGTGGCGCATCGACCTGGGCCGCAACATTCGCGCCGGCGCGCATTATACGCAATTTCTCGTCTACGATTTCGACGGGGATGGACGGGCGGAGATCGCCTGCAAGACGGCGGATGCCACCGTTGACGGACAAGGTTCCGTCATCGGCGATCCGGACGCGGACTACCGCAACGAGCGGGGCTTCATATTGGACGGGCCGGAATATTTGACCGTGTTCGACGGGGAGACGGGCCAGGCGCTGGCGACGGTCGACTACATACCGCCCCGGGGCGATCATTCGGCCTGGGGCGATTCGGAAGGGAACCGCGTCGACCGGTTTCTCGCGTGCGTCGCTTATCTGGACGGCGTGAGGCCGAGCCTGGTCATGTGCAGGGGCTATTACACCCGGACCGTGCTCGCCGCCTTCAATTACCGCGAGGGCCGGCTTACGCATCTCTGGACGTTCGACAGCAAGGAGGGTTATCCGCAATACGAGGGCCAGGGCAACCACAGCGTCGCCGTCGCGGATGTCGACGGAGACGGCAAGGACGAGATCGTCTACGGCTCCTGCGTGATCGATCACGACGGCACCGGCCTGTACACGACCGGACTCAAGCATGGCGACGCGATGCACGTCGGCAAGTTTCATCCGGATTCGGACGGATTCGATGTGTTCCAGGTGCACGAGGTGCCGTCCGACAAAGGCATCGAGGTGCACGACGCGGGCACGGGCGAAGTGCGCTGGGGGCTGCCGACGTCCACGGACATCGGAAGGGGGATGGCGGCCGATATCGACCCGAGATATCCGGGCGCTGAAGTATGGGGCTCCGACCATTGGAGGACGGGCGGGTTCGGCTTGTACAGTATCGACGGCCGGCTGATCGCCGAGCGCAATCCGCAGTCGTTCAACTTCGCCGTTTGGTGGGACGGGGACCTGCTGCGCGAGCTGCTGGACCACGACTACGACATGGAGACCGGCATCGGCGTGCCGCGCATCGACAAGTGGGATTACGAGAACGGGCGGCTCGTCAATCTGTTCACGCCGGCCGGCTGCCGGTCCAACAACGGGACCAAGGGCAACCCGTGCCTGCAAGCGGATCTGTTCGGCGATTGGCGCGAGGAAGTGATCTTCCGGTCGGACGACAGCACGGAACTGCGCATTTACACGACGACCATCCCGACCGAACACCGCATCCGCACGTTGATGCACGATCCCGTGTACCGGCTGGCGGTCGCATGGCAGAACGTCTGCTACAACCAGCCGCCGCATCCCGGCTTTTATCTCGGCCACGGCATGAAACGTCCGCCGGAGCCGGACATTTACTTGACGCCGAACCGCAAGCGCGCCGGGGAGCTGCGCGTCTACCTGGCGGGCGACTCGACGGTGCAGACGTACAGGTCCGGGGATTCGCCGCAGGCGGGATGGGGGCAATACCTCGGCGAATACTTGTCGGAGCGGGTGGAGGTGTTCAACCGCGCGATCGGAGGCCGCAGCTCCAGGACGTTTGTGGCCGAGGGGCGGCTCGAAGCGATCCTGCGCACGATGGAACCCGGCGATTACCTGCTGGTCCAACTGGGGCACAATGACGCGACGAAGAACCGACCGGAGCGTTATACGGACCCGGATACGGATTATAAGGATTATTTGCGCCGGTTCGTGGACGGGGCGAGGGAGCGGGGCGGCGTGCCGATTCTGGTTACGCCGGTCGGCCGTCTGCATGTCGAGGACGGGCGGTTCCTGAACGACTTCGAAGCGTACTGCCGTTCGATGAAGGAGGTGGCGGCCGAGACAAACGTGCCGCTGATCGACCTCATGGAGTTGAGCCTGGCCTGCTATGCCGAGCTCGGGTACGACGAAGCGGCCAAGCTGTTTATGGTCTCGGTCAACGGAACCGACCACACGCATTTCACGCAGGCCGGAGCCCGGGAGATCGCCCGGCTCGTCGCCCGGGGGCTGCGCGGGCTGCCTGTGGAGCTGGCGGCGGAAGTACAGGGATAAAACCGGACGGCGCCGCATAAAAAAAGAATGAACGATCCGGCTTCAACCGTTTTTCTCCCGGCGGAGACAAGCGGAGTCGAAGCCGGATTTTTTTGGGCGGCATTTGCGTCCCGAAGCGGCGGCATACCTGCCGGATAAACGGCGGGACGCAAATGCCCCTGTGTCCGGATGCGGCAACCCGAACCGCGAGTAAACGCCGGGAGAACCGCACGGATTGCGGAACAGGCGGAATATTGGAAGAGGGGGATCGCATGATTCTGGAAGTGATCGCAACAACGTTGACGGATGCGGCGAAAGCGGAGGCGGGCGGCGCGGACCGCATCGAACTCGCGACCGCGCTGGCGGAAGGCGGCCTGACGCCAAGCTGGGGGCTGGTCGAGCGGACGGCGCTGACGGTGAGCATCCCCATCCAGGTGATGATCCGGCCACATAGCCGCTCCTTCGTCTACGATGTGGCCGATGTGCTGACGATGCTGGCCGACATCCGGGCCGTCCGGGCTATTCGGGAGCGGGTGCGCGACGAAGCGAAGAAGCGGCGAGCGGCGGATGGCGGCGAGCCGCCTGCCTTCGGCATCGCGCTCGGCTGTCTGACGCGGGCCGGGCGCATCGACGAGACGGTGCTGCAGCGGCTGCTGGAAGAAGCGGGCGACCTCGACGTCACGTTTCATCGTGCCTTCGACGAGACGGCTGACCTGGAGGAAGCGTACAAGACGTTGTCCCGGTATCCGGGCGTCCGCAGAGTGCTGACGTCCGGCGGCAAACCGTCGGCGCCGGATTCGGCCGTGCAGCTTCGCCGCCTGGTGGAGCTCGGTGCGGATTCGCACGTGCAAATCATGGCCGGCGGCGGCTTGACGCCGGAGACGCTGCCCGTTTTTTTGCGGGATACCGGCGTGCGCGAGGTGCATGTCGGCAAGGCCGCGCGCGGCGCGCGGGGGCTTGCCGATCCGGTCCTGAGCGGCCGCGTGCGCGCGCTCAAACGCGCGATGGGCGAAACCCGAACGCCGCCGTGACACCGAAGCGCATGCTCGTCCGGAAGCCGCCCGAACCGGCCGGACGGCCCTCAGCCTTGCCGCTCGCGCAGGGCCGGGGAAGCGTCGGGCATCATCCGGCGCAAAAACTGCTTCGGCGTGCAGCCGTTATAGCGCCGGAACAGCTCGTAGAAATGGGCCATATTGTCGATGCCGACCGACTCCGCGATATCCCCGACGCTGCGGCCGCTCGTGACGAGCAGGCGTTCGGCGGCGGCAATCCGTTTGCGGTTGACGTAATCGGTAAACGGGACGCCCATCGTTTTCTTGAAGTAACGCGAAAAATAATGATAGCTCATCCCCGCCATCCGGCTGACCGCCTCCAGCTCGATCCTCTCGGACAGATGCTCCTCGATATAGGCGAGAATCGGCTTGATCGTCGCTCCGTCGATATGCTCGTGCGCCTGCAGCAGGCCGCGGCTGTCTCCGCGCAGCAGCGTGAGCAGCAGGTGCTTGATGTGCATCGACGCGGCGATCTCGTAGCCCATCGGCTTCCTCATCATCTCGCCGTGAATGCTTTCGATAATTTGTCCGACGGCGTCTCGTGCCTCCTTATTTTCCGCGAAGATGTAATTCAGCTCCTCAAGCGGCTGCGCAATCTCGGCGAAATGCCGGTAATACGGCATCATGGCCGGGTCGAAATACGGCTCCAGATCCACGTGCAGCACGATATAAACAAGCTCCTCCTCGCCCAGCCGGCTGGCAGTGTGAAGCCGGGAGGAGCCGATCGCCATGACGTCGCCCGGACCGAGGTCGTACGTGGCGGAGGGCGTCTGCAGACGGTGCCGTCCTTTTTTGACGAGAATAAACTCGATTTCCTTGTGATAATGCCAGCGTGCGGGGCGGCGGGGAGGCTGCGGCCCGGATACGGAAAATTCCCAGACTTTGATGCAGAGCAGGGGATTTTGATAATAGATCGGTTCCTGATAGATTTCCATATTCGGTTCCTCCCGGTTCTGAACGGGTTTCGGACAAATTTGGATATAAACCGGTCAAATGGCGGAATAGCGGGCATCGCCGCGGCGCGGTATTCTCGCCTTAGCCCTAATTATACACGGAAACGAGGAGAGGATCGCTATGAACGTAGCCATCGTCGGCTGCGGGGGATTAGGCCGGGTCCACGCGGAATGTTATTCGCGTATCGACGGCGTAACCGTTGTCGGAGTCTGCGATATGGATGAAGGGGCCGCCCGGACCGTATCGGCCATGACCGGCGCCGCCGTCTATCCGACATACGAGGAGATGCTGGAGCGTTCCGGCTGCGACATCGTCAGCATCGCGCTGCCGAGCCATCTGCATGCCTCCTTCGCGATCCGGGCCGCCGCAGCGGGCAAGCATATCGTCTGCGAGAAGCCGATCGCCCTGCGGACGGAAGACGCGGAGGCGATGATCGAGGCGTGCGACCGTCACGGCGTCCGTCTGTTCGTCGGCCACGTGGTGCGCTTTTTCCCGGAATACGCCAAGGTGAGGGAACAGATTGCCGGCGGAGCCCTGGGACGCGTCGGCGTCGTGCACGCCAAGCGGGCGGGCAGCCATCCCGGCGACGCGCGCGAATGGTTTGCGGACGACTCGCGCAGCGGGGGCGTCGTGGTGGACCTGATGATTCACGATCTGGACTATCTGCTCTGGACGCTCGGCGACGTGCGGTCGGTATACGCTCATCGCATCCGCCGGGACAGGCTGGACTACGCTTCGGCCACGCTTGTGTTCGAGAGCGGGGCGATCGCCAATGTCGAGGCGCAATGGGGCTATCCGGGGCCTTTCCATACGACGATGGAGGTTGCGGGCAGCCAAGGGATCGTGCGGCACGACAGCCGGACGTCAAGTCCGCTGGCCATCCGCCGGACCGTAACCGGGGAGTCGGGCGGACCGTTCGTCGAAGTTCCGCAGCGGCCGGAGCTACGCAGTCCGTACGAGCTGGAGCTGAGGCATTTCATCGACTGCATCCGCGACGGGAGCGAGCCGATCGTAACGGCGCGGGACGCGTGCCGGGCATTGAGGCTCGCGGAGGCCGTGCTGGAATCCGCTTCAACCGGCCGCGTCGTATATCCCGGCTCGCAAGCGAAGGAGGAGACGAGATGAGCAAGCTGAAAATCGGCATGATCAGCTTCGCGCACGGGCATGCCCATTCGTACCTGCACGCGCTGCTGAGTCTGCCGCACGAAGTCGAAGTGGCCGGAATCGCCGACGAGTCGTTCGAACGGGTCGCCGAGACGGTTCGCAAGCACGGCCTCGCCTATTACGAGGATTACCGCCGGCTGCTGGCCGCGGATATCGACGCCGTGGTCATCTGTTCGGAGAACGTCCGGCACGCCGAGCATACGATTGCCGCCGCCGAAGCGGGCAAGCATGTGCTGTGCGAGAAGCCGCTGGGCGTCTCCGTTCCGGAGATGGAGCGGATGATCGAGACGTGCCGGGCGCGCGGCGTGCAGTTGATGACGGCATTCCCCTGCCGGTTCATCCCGGCGGTTGCGGCCGCCAAAGCGGCGGTCGACCGCGGCGACATCGGCGAGATCGTGGCGATCAAAGGCACGAACCGCGGCACGATGCCCGGCGGCTGGTTCGTCGATCCGGCGTTGTCCGGGGGAGGCGCGCTACTGGACCATACGGTGCACGTGATGGATTTGATGAACTGGCTGACCGGCTCCCGGGTGCGGGACGTGTATGCGCATGCCGCGACGTTGTTCCATGAAGGGCTGGCGGTGGACGATGCGGGCATGATCCATGTGCAATACGAGAACGGGACGGTCGGGGTTCTGGATACGAGCTGGTCGAGGAACGGCGCGTTCCCGACATGGGGGGACGTCACGTTGGAGATCATCGGCACGCGCGGCGTCATCTCGGTGGACAGCTTCGCGCAGAAGAACGAATGGTACGACGTCCGCAAAGGCAAGGGCGTCTGGGATTACTGGGGCGACTCGATGGACCTCGCGATGATCGAAGCGTTCGCGGACGCCATCCGCCGCGGGGAACCCGTTCCCGTGACGGGCGAGGACGGATTGCGTTCGGCGGAAGTCGCTCTTGCGGGGTACGAATCGTCGAAGCGGGGGCAGACGGTCGAACTGGCGCGGTAAAGAGGCCGGATCGCAGGCGGCCCATCAAGCGGAGTGGCGGATGCGCTCCGCTTTTTTGCATTGGCGCGTCCGGGATCGCGTTTGAGGGCGCGGTCCCCCGCGCCGGCACGCCGGGCTTATCCTTTGACGCGCGGGTTTAACGGAGCCGACGAGCCCCGGATCAGCAGCCGGTGGGGAATGATCTGGCGGCGGTCCGCGACGCTCCGTCCCTCGACGTCGGCAATCAGCAGATGCGTGGCCGTATAACCGAGCTGGAAGATGCCGATGTCGACGCTGCTGATCGGCGGATTCGCCAGTTCGGCCAGCGAGATGTTGTTGAAGCTGAACAGGCTGAGATCGTCCGGAACCCGGTAGCCCAGTTCGGTCAAGCCGCGCACGATGCCGAAGGTGATGATGTCGTCCGTGACGAGCAGAGCGGTCGGACGGTCGGGCAAGCCCATAAGGAACGACATCGCGCGAAAGCCGCTTTCCTGCAGGAAGTCGCCTTCGACGATCCACTCGTCGCGTTCCGGCAGCTTCGCTTCGCGAATGGCCTTCCGGTAGCCTTCCAGCCGGTCGCGGGACACGACGAGATTGGGCGGTCCGCTGACGAAGCCGATTTTCCGGTGGCCCTGCCGGATCAGGCAATGGGTCGCGTCGTAAGCGGCCGCGACATTGTCGGTATCGACGGTAAGGGTGGAGGGGTATTCCTCGCTGCGGCCGATCAGCACATGCGGGAATCCGTCCTTCTGCAAATAAGCGATCACGGGGTCGTTCACGCGCGAGTGCAGGATCAGGATGCCGTCCACGCGTTTGCCGCGGACAATCCGAATCACCGCCTCCAACTCCTCCCCGTTGGACGGGGGGCCGATCATGAGCAGATCGTATCCCGCGCGGGTGGAGTAAGAGACGATGCCGCGCATCGCTTCGGTGAAAAACGGATTGAGCAGCAGCACGTCCGCCTGTTTGGGAAGCAGGATGCCGAGCGTCTTCGTCGACTTGGACACCAGGCTTTTGGCGGTCAAATTCGGGTGATAGTTCAGCTCCTGCATAATCGCCCGCACTTTTTTGGCCGTCTGGGGACTGATGCGGGGATGATTGGAAATCACCCGGGATACGGTCGAGACCGAGACGCCGGCACGAAGGGCTATATCTTTAATGGTGGCAGCCAAAATAAAACCTCCAGTCGGGAAGGCGTCCGCCGCGCGTATGTGCAACCGTTTGCACATACGGCCGATGCCAATGATCATTGCACTTGCATGTCTAGACTACATGCTAACGGATAATACCGCGGTTGTAAATGGCTCAAAATAAAGCGCTAACAAAAAACGTGAAAGCGTTAGCAATCTTCAGAAAGGCGGAGATATCGAAAGAGATCTTTGGAAAAACGCGGAAAAACCGCCTAAACGGACTGTGCAAACGTTTTTACAAACCGATATGAATGCGGGTATGATGAGGGTGTCGGTAGTGGTGTAAGCGTTAACAACTTGAAGGCAATGTTACCCGCAGCGGGTACAACCTCGGCAAATCGATGTTTCGGTTTGCCTTTTTTTGTACCCAATTGCGCAATCGTTTGCGCTTATGTGCACAAACCCGGCATACCAAGCGGATTCGAAAGGGGAAGAACCAAAAATGAAGCGTACAAAACCGGTACTGGCTCTGTCTACGGCCCTTATACTGACGTTGACCGCCTGCGGCGGAAGCGATTCCGGGAGCGGAGATAGCTCATCCTCTCCGTCGGCATCCACTCCCGCAGCAACCAGTACGCCTGCCGCCAACGAAGAGTTGAAGCCCGAAGCCGGGGCTTCTCTGGTCATCTGGGACAGCAAGGAAGTCCGTCCGTTTATGGAGGAAATCCTGAAGCAGTTTACCGCCAAATACAATATCCCCGTCAAATTCGAAGAAGTGACGCATACCGACCAAGCGACGAAGCTGACGACGGACGGACCGGCCAAAATCGCCGCGGACGTCGTGACGCTGCCCCACAATGACGTGGGCCGGGTCGTGCAAGCGGGACTCGTGCTGCCGAACGACTTTTTCGAGGAGGAAACGAAGAAGGAGAACCAGCCTTCCGCCATTCAAGGCACATCGTACGACGGCACGCTGTACGGCTACCCGCGTTCGATGGAGACGTACGCCCTGTTCTACAACAAGAAACTGGTGCAGACGCCGCCGAAAACTTACGACGAAATCATCGCCTTCGCGAAGACGTTTAACGACAAGGCTCAAAATAAATATGCGTTCATGTGGGAGATCGACAACTTCTACTATGTTTATTCGTTCCTGACCGCGCACGGCGGTTACGTGTTCGGCAAAAACGGCACGGACAAAAACGATATCGGCCTGAACAACGAAGGCGCAGTCAAAGGTCTGCAAGCGTTCGCGAAGCTGCGCGAAGCCCTTCCGGTCAAAGCGGCCGACGTGACCTACGACATCAAGAAAGGGCTGTTCACCGGCGGAACGCTGGCGCTCGACATCAACGGTCCGTGGACGGTCGGCGAATACAAAAAAGCGGGACTCGACTTCGGCGTAGCGCCGCTGCCGCTGATCGACGGCAAGCCGCCCGTCTCCTTCGCCGGCATCCGCGCCTCCTACGTCAACGCGCATTCCAAGTACCCGAATGCGGCTCGTCTGCTGGCGCGGTTCATCACGACGAAAGAAGCGCAACTGCTCGAATATAAGCTGACCGGCACGATTCCGGCGAACATCGAGGCCGGCAAGGACCCGGCCCTCGCAGGGGACGCCACGATCTCCGGATTCGCCGAGCAGCTCAAAAACTCGCAGCCGATGCCGTCCATTCCGGAGATGAACAGCGTATGGGAGCCGATGAAAGCGGCCGCCGCCTCCGTCTGGAACGACGGCGTGGATCCGAAGCAGGCGTTGGATAATGCGGTGAAGCAAATCAAGGATCTGGCGAAGCTCAAATAACGCCGTCCTTGGAACGGATAAGCGATCACCTGCCGGCTGGGCCGTCGGGTGATCGTTACTTTTGCCATAGAGGAGTTGAACAAGCGGCATGAATACGAAGCAGCAAGAAACCGCCCTGCAGCCGTCGTCCGCCGGACCGGCGCACGGGAAAACAGCGGCGGTCCTCTCCGTGTTGGGCATGGGTCTCGGCCAAATCTACAACCGGCAATATACCAAAGGTCTCATTCTCCTGCTGCTGGAGGCGTCAGCGCTTTTCTATTTCGTCCGCAATCTCGGTCATGGGCTTTGGGGATTGATCACCTTGGGCGAGAAGGAGCAGGGAATGCAGAAGGTCGGCAAGCTGACGCAGCTCGTGCCGGGCGACCATTCGATTTTCCTGCTGATCGAGGGCTTGATCGTTCTGCTTGCGTTTATCGTGTTCCTGGCAGTCTATATCCTGAACGTGAAGGATGCATACCGCGTCGGCGTCGCCCGCGAGAACGGCCGCAAGCCGAACAATATCGCGCAGACGATCGAGAACATCAAGGAAACGAAGTTCGCCCAAGCGCTGCTGACGTTGCCTCTGCTCGGTGTCCTGTTTCTGACGGTCATGCCGATCTTGTTCATGATTTTGCTGGCGTTCACCAACTACTCTTTCCCGGATCACGTGCCGCCCGCGAAGCTGGTCGATTGGGTGGGCTTCGGCACGTTTAAGGATTTGCTGCTGCTGAAATCGTGGAGCAAGACGCTGCTCGGCGTACTGGGCTGGACGATCGTCTGGGCCGTGGTGGCGACCGTTACGACGTATTTCGGCGGACTGCTCGTCGCTTTGCTGCTGCAGCAGCCGTTCGTCCGCCTAAAGGGGCTATGGCGTACGATCTTCATTTTGCCTTACGCCATTCCCCAGATCGTGTCGCTGCTGGTCATGCGGAACATGTTCAACGGCGAATTCGGGCCGATTAACCAATATCTCGCGTATTTCGGACTGGAGAAGCTGCCTTGGCTGTCCGATCCGTTCTGGGCGAAGGTGACGCTGATTATCGTCAACATGTGGATCGGCATTCCGGTGTCGATGCTGCTTATTTTGGGCGTGCTGACGACGATCAATAAGGACCTGTACGAAGCGGCCGAGATGGACGGCGCGTCGCCATTCGCGAAGTTCAAGGCGATTACGCTGCCGATGGTACTGTTCTCGACGGCGCCGATCCTGATTACGCAGTTCGCCGGCAACATCAACAATTTTAACGTCATCTTCCTGCTGACGGGCGGCGGTCCCATCAACGAAAATTACCAGTACGCCGGCAGCACGGATTTGCTCGTCACCTGGCTGTATAAGCTGACGCTGGACCGAAGCCTGTTTAATATGGCATCGGCCGTCGGCATCATTATCTTCATCATTATCGCGTCGTTCTCGATTTACAACTACCGGCGCTCCCGCTCGTACCGAGAGGAGGATATGATCCAATGACGCATCGCGTGAGCTTTGCCCGCAAGCTCTTCACCTATATCGCCCTGCTCGTGCTCGCCGTCTGCTCGATCTATCCCGCGCTGTGGATTACGATGTCCGCCTTCCGGCCGGGAACGTCGCTGCTGGCTAATTCGCTATTTCCCAAGGATTTTACGTTGGATCATTTCCGTGAGCTGTTCACGACGCCCAACTTCCCTTACGGATTGTGGTATTGGAATACGCTCAAAATCGCCTTCATGAGTATGATTCTCGGCACGACGGTCTCGACGCTGACGGGTTACGCGCTGTCGCGCTTCCGGTTCAAGGCGCGCAAGACGATTTTGACGACGTTCCTCGTGCTGGGCATGTTCCCGGGATTCATGAGCATGATCGCGGTTTATATTTTCCTGCTGCAGTTCGATCTGCTCGATACGCATGCGGCGATCATTATCGTGTATACGTTCGGCGCGGCGATGTCCTGCTTCATTCCAAAAGGATTTTTCGACGCGATCCCGCGAAGCCTTGAGGAAGCCGCCCGGATTGACGGCGCCAGCCACTGGAAGGTGTTCACCCACATCATGCTGCCATTGGCTCGTCCGATGCTGACGTATATGGCGATGACCATTTTTACGGGCGCGTGGGTCGATTATATCTTTGCGCGGCTCGTGCTCCGCTCCAAAGAAAACTGGACGCTTGCCGTCGGCATGTGGGATATGGTCGCGAACTTCCAATCGAGCAACTTTACCCTGTTCGCGGCTGGCGCGATTTTGATCGCTTTGCCGATTACGCTGTTGTTTATCGGCTTGCAGCGGCTGCTGGTCGAAGGTCTGACGTCGGGAGCGAACAAAGGATGAGGCGGTATCGGGCCGTCCGTGCGTTGCTGATCGCGGCGGCGGTCGGGACCAGCTTGACGGCGGCGGGCTGCAGCCTGGGGGAGGACGAAGCCCGGCAGCCGTCTCCGACCGCGCCGGTTTCTTCGCCTAGCCCCGCCGCCGGAGGAGCCGGTTCCGCTCTACCCGTCCGCACGGTCGGGCCGGCGTGGGAGAAGCCGAAACAAGCCGAGGCGAACGGTTCCGGCGTCATGTACGAGATCTTTGTCCGCGCGTTTGCGGACTCGGACGGAGACGGGATCGGCGATCTGCGGGGCGTCGTCGGCAAGCTCGATTATTTGCGGGAGCTGGGCGTGGAAGGCATATGGCTGATGCCGATCCATCCGTCGCCCAGCTACCACGGCTACGACGTGACCGACTATGAAGCGGTGCATCCCGATTACGGCACGCTGGAGGACTTCAAGCTGCTGACGAAGGAAGCGCACGCCCGGGGCATGAAGGTCATTATTGATCTGGTCGTCAACCATACGAGCCGCGAGCATCCCTGGTTTCGCGATTCCGCCGCCGGGGGAGACAAGCGCGGCTGGTATACGTGGGCCGAGGATGCCGGCATGGAGCCGAAGGGCGCGTCGGCCGCGGGTGCGGCGTCGGCGTGGCATCCGCTCGGCGGCAGCCATTATCTCGGGATCTTTTGGGAAGGGATGCCGGATCTGAATCTGGACCACCCTGAGGTGCGGGCCGAGATGATCCGTATCGGGCGGTACTGGCTGGAGCTGGGGGCGGACGGGTTCCGGTTGGACGCCGCCAAGCACATCTACGGCGATTTCCGCGATACGGAGAAGTCGCCGGAGGTGCAGAAGCGGAACCTGGACTGGTGGAAGGAGTTCGCGGACGGCTTGCGGCAGGTTCGGCCCGATGTCTACCTCGTCGGGGAAGTGTGGGATTCGCCGTCGGTGATCGCGCCGCTGCTCGCGGGCGGGCTGGACGCGGGGTTCAACTTCGATTTGTCCGCCCGTTTGCTGAGCGCGGCCCGCAGCGAGCGCGACAGCGGGCTGGCCGGCTGGCTCGTGCGGATATACGAGCTGTACGCGAAGTCGGCGGGAGGCGTCGCGTCGGACGCGCCGTTCCTGACGAATCACGACGGCAAACGGGCCATGAGCGAGCTGGAAGGCAACGTCGACCATGCCAAGACGGCCGCTTCGCTGCTGCTGACGATGCCGGGCCACCCGTTTATGTATTACGGCGAGGAGATCGGCATGACGGGCGTCAAGCCGGACGAGAACCTGCGCGAACCGATGATATGGGTCAGCGGGGACGAGGCGGCCGCGCGGGCGGCCGGCCAGACGACGTGGCGCGAAGCGAAGTTCGGCGCGGCGCTGCAAGCGGGCGCGCTGGCGCAAATGCGCGACCCTTCGTCTCTGTGGAGCCGATACCGCACGCTGCTGAAGTGGCGTTCGACCTACGCCGCGCTGCGCGACGGCGGCATCGCCGAATACGCGCCGCCTGCGGCCGACGCGGCGGCGTCTGCGGCGGAGGCGAACGCATCGGTAGCGGCGTTCGTGCGGTATACGGACGCCGAGCGGCTGCTGGTCGCGCACAATTTGTCCGGCGCGGAGCAGCGTCTGCGGCTCGCGCCGGAGTACCGCGAGTTGGCGGAGTCGGCGGCCGCTTCTGAGTCCGCGGGAGGCGGCGCGGCGGATACCGCCCGTTCGCGGGTGGAGGGCGATCTGCTGGTGCTGGCGCCCTACGACAGCGTGATCGTGAAGTAACGGCGCGGCGTGCCGGACCGCGGGCAGCGGCTGTCTCCTAAGTCCAAAAAAGAGCTGTCTCAACAGGTCATGAACGAACCTGGAGAGACAGCTCTGTTTTTTCGCCAACCGGTTCCGATTCTCCGGCCGGGAGACGGCCTCATTTACCAATATAAAATATCGTTAACGTGGCCGTACCGCCGTTTCCGTGTTGGCTTAGCGATACCCAATATCGCTAACGTCGAGAAATGAAGGCACAAAAGCGGGAAACCACTCCTTTACCGCTATTTTATATCGTTAAAGCGGGCAGAGGGCCGTGATTTTTCGGCCGTAGCGATAAAAAATATCGCAAACAGCTTGACCCCGGTCTGCGCTTGCCGCAGAGCAAGTCCATTGGTCAGGCAAGGCGGGCAACGGGATGTGTGCGGCCCCCGCAAGGCAGCCGCGGGCCCGGCGGATGCGCGGCCCCGCGCGAGGCAGCCGTGGGCCCGGCGGATGCGCGGCCCCGCGAAGCTGGCCGTCGTCCCGGCGGGTACGCGGCCCCCCGCGAGGCAGCCGTCGTCCCGGCGGATGCGTCGCAACCTGCCCCTGCTTACTCCGAACGGAGCACCGCGCAGCCGAACGCCGGCAGCCGGACGGACAGACGTTCGCCGACGGCGGCCGATACGCCGGTTCCGAACGCCGTCTTCCAGCCCGAGGCGGTTGACCCGCTCAGATCGATCGTGATCGTGGCCGGTTCCGACTCATTGTTGACGGCGATCAGGAATTTCGCTCCGTCGGCGGTGCGCTCGTAGGCCAATTGCCCGCCCTCCGCGTGCACGAAGCGGAACGTCCCGTCGCGCAGCGCGCGGTGCCTCCGCCGCAGGGCGATCAGCTCGCGCACAAACGCAAACAGCTCGCGGTCCTGCTCCCGTTCGTCCCAGATCATGCATTGGCGGCAATCCGGGTCATAGCCTCCGCTCATGCCGACTTCGTCGCCGTAATAAAGGCAGGGCACGCCGGGATTCGTCAGCAAAAACAGCAGCGCCAGCCGCATGCGGCGCTTGTCGCCGCCGCAGACGGTCAGCAGCCTCGGCGTATCATGGCTGTCGAGCAGATTAAACGCGGCTTCGTTCACCTGCTGCGGGTAGCTGGCGATCTGCCGGCTGATCGCGTTGGCGAACGAGACGGCGTCGGTCTTGCCCCGGGCGAAAAAGTCCAGCGTCGCGTTCGTGAACGGGTAGTTCATGACGGCATCGAATTGGTCCCCCAGCAGCCAAGGCAGCGAATCGTGCCAGATCTCGCCCAGAATATACGCGTCCGGATTGGCCGCCTTGACCACATCGCGGAACCGCCGCCAGAACCGGTGGTCGACCTCGTTCGCCACGTCCAGCCGCCAGCCGTCGATGCCCACCTCGCGAATCCAATATTCGGCCGCGCGGAGCAGATAGTCCTGCACTTCCGGATTGGACGTGTTCAGCTTCGGCATGATCGGCTCGAACGCAAACGTCTCGTAGGTCGGCACGCCTTCCTTCACTGTCAGGGGCCACTCGCGCACGACGAACCAGTCCGCGTAGCGGGACGCCTCCCCTTTCTCCAGCGCGTCGAGGAACGGGGCAAACGTGCGGCCGCAGTGATTGAAGACGGCGTCGAGCATCACTTTGATGCCGCGCGCGTGGCAGGCGTCGACCAGCCGCTTGAGCGTCTCGTTGTCGCCGAAATGGCGGTCGACCGTAAAATAGTCGGCGGTATCGTATTTGTGATTCGTCGTCGCCTGGAAGATCGGGTTAAAATAAATCGCCGTCACCCCAAGCTCGGACAAGTAGTCCAGCTTCTGCAGAACGCCCTCCAGATCCCCGCCGAAGAAATTCGTCGGCGTCGGCTTGCCGCCCCACGGCAGCACGCCCTCCGGGTCGTTGGACGGATCGCCGTTGGCGAAGCGTTCGGGGAAAATTTGGTAGAAGATTGCGTCCTTCACCCAAGCCGGAGGCTTCAGCAGGTCGGCCGCATGGACGTACGGGAAATCGAACAAGTCCAGCGGGTGAGGCGGTTCCTCGCTCTCGAAGCCGACCTCCGTCATCCAGAGCTCCTCGTCCCCGCTTGCGAGCCGGAACCCGTAGCGGAGCCGGCGGTAGGGCGGCCTCACCTCGGTCTGCCAATAGTCGAACAGGCCGTCCGAGGCGAAGATCCGCATCGGCACCAGCTTACGGGTTTGTTCCCAAGCGTATTTGTCGCCGGTCAGCGCATCGACCTCCGTCACATCCCCCTTCAGCGTCCGCAGCCGGATATGCACCGTCTGCTCGTCGTACGCATAGCTCCAGTTAAATCTCGCGCGATGGTAGATAGCCTCCACTTTCATCTGCATCCGTCCTCTCCCGTGAAATAAAAAAGGCACTTCCGATATCGGAGTGCCGAGGTTGTACCTGGTCGGTAGCATTGCCTTTAAGTTGTTGCTTCCATTATATTGCCGATCGTTCCGGTTGGCAATAGCGAGTCGGCGGTCCATTAAATAGACAGTTCCCGGCGCGGAGCGTCATATGTCTGTGCGCCGTCCTCCCGCTTGAAGATGGGGAAGCGACGCCGCACACGGTCGGGACTTCGTTCCCGGCGGCCTCCCAACGGGGCTTGCCCGCCGGCTCGGTTGAACGGCCTCCGGCCAAGCATTACAATGAGAGGGACGAGGAGGGAGTTCGCCGATGGAACATTGGTACGAAAAGAGCTTTGGGCCGGATTATTTGATCGTCTACAAACATCGCGATTTCGCCGGCGCGCGCCGGGAGGTCGAGCGGATGGTGCAGTGGCTGAACCTGCCCGCGGGCGCTTCCGTGCTGGATTTGTGCTGCGGCATGGGCCGCCATTCTCTCGCACTTGCGGAGATGGGATATAAGGTGACGGGCGTGGACCTGTCGGAGCCGCTGCTGGCCGAGGCACGGGCGGCGGACGCCGAGGGGCGGGTCCGTTGGCATCGGGGAGATATGCGCGACGTGCCGCTCGAAGGCGGATTCGACGCGGTGGTGAATTTGTTTACGTCCTTCGGATATTTCGATACGGACGAGGAGAACCGGCGGGTGCTGGAGGAAATCAGCCGGCTGCTTCAGCCGGGAGGGCGCTGGCTGCTCGACTTCCTGAACGCGTCGTGGGTGGAGAGCCGTCTGGTTCCGCACTCCGTGCGCAAGGAGGGTGATCTGACGATTGACGAGCGCCGGGTCGTCGAGGACGGCTTCGTGCGCAAGACGATTACGCTGTCCGAGCCGGGACGGCCCGACCGGGTCTACCACGAGCAGGTACGGATGTACGGACTGGACGATTTCCGCCGGCTGCTGGCCGGAACCGGGCTGCGCATCGATGCGGTGCACGGCTCTTACGAAGCCGAGGAATACACGGAGCGCGATTCGCCGCGGCTGATTCTCGTCGGCTCCAAGGACGGAGGAGATGGAGCGTGAGCACGCGAGGACTGACCGATCGCGGCGGAGGCGTCACGCAAGCGAAGATGCCGCTGCCGTTCCCGCTTCGGTGGGTCAACAGCTACATTGTCCGGGGCGCAGACGGCTACACGATTATCGACCCCGGGCTTCGCACACCCGAGACCGAGGAGGCATGGGAGCAGGCGATGGCCGAGCTCGGATTCGCGCCCTCGGATGTGGAGAAGATCGTCCTGACGCATCACCATCCGGACCATTACGGGATGGCGGGATGGTGGCAGGAACGTTCCGGAGCCCCGGTGCTGCTAAGCCCGTCGGGGCGGCAGCAGGCGAATCTGCTGTGGGGCGCGGGTCAGCCGATGACGCAGCGGCTGCTCGATCTGTTCCGGCTCCACGGCATGGACGAGCGGACGCTGGAGGCGATGCGGGAGCATATGGACGGGTTCGTGCCGCACGTATCGCCGCAGCCGGAAGTTACGGAGCTTGCCGATGGAGAGACGGTGCGGTTGGGCGACCGGGATTATATCGCCATCGCGACGCCGGGACATGCCGAGGGACATCTCTGCCTGCTGCACGAAGCTTCGGGCGAGATGTTCTGCGGGGACCACGTGCTCCCGCAGATTACGCCGAATGTCAGCTATTTGCCCGGAATCGACGAAGATCCGCTGGGATCTTATCTGGACAGCCTGAAGCAGGTCGCGCGCCTGCCCGTAGCGATGGCGTATCCCGGCCACCGCGAGCCGTTCGCCAACTTCGGCGGACGGGCTCTGGAGATCGTCGCCCATCACGAGGCGCGTCTGGCCCGGATGACGGAACTGCTGCGGGAGCCGATGACGGCGTACGGCTTGTGCCGGGCGCTGTTCGGCGAACGCCTCTCCATACACCAACTGCGGTTCGCGCTGGCGGAGACGATCGCCCACGTCGTCTGCCTGATCCGCAGAGGGGATGTCGCCGAATCGGCGGGCGAGCGGGGCGAGACGATCCTGAGGGCCGCCGCTGCCCGCGTGTGAAGGAGGACGGTCATGATGACGGTCAGCGACAGCTATCGCGATTACGTTCTGGAGCAGTTGTCCCGCGTGCGGCCGGTTATGGCCAAGCGGCTGTTCAGCAGTGTCGGCATTTACGCCGCCGGGCGCATGTTCGCCTTGATTCACGACGATATCCTGTACCTCCGGGCGGACGAAGAGTCGCGGGCGGAGTACGAAGCCGAAGGCTGCCAGCCGTTCCGGCCGTTCGGGGACCGCAAAGCGCCGATGCCGTATTACGAGCTGCCGGAGGATGTGCTAGAAGAGGGCGGGGAGCGTCTGCGGCAGCGGGTGAACAGGGCGGTGCAGGCTTCGATCCGGGAGGCCAAGCCGAAACGGTCGAAGCGGATCAAGCCCGGGCCCGGCGCAAGCATCGGGGAATAAACACCTTCTCGTGAAAGGCGGGAGTCAGATGCCGGATATCAAGGAGCTTGCCGGCCATTTCACGCGGAGATCTTTTTCGGTCAACGGGGTGTATGCGACAGTTATCAAGCCCGGCTCGTAGTACGGCCATGCCAAGGGCAACCCCACCCCATACGCGGGATTCGTGTTCGCGATGAAGGGGAACGCCTATTTTGAATTCGAGGGCACCCGATATGCGCTTTCGCTGGGACGGGTCGCACACGGAGGCAGACAAATGACGCTGTCTCTGGACGTTCCGGGACCGTTGCCGTTCGAATCCGTGCTGATCCACTACACGGCATCCGTGCCGGCCGATCAAGGCGCGCCGAATTATTCGGAGCGCCATTTCGTGCTGGAGACAGGCGAAAATCCGACGATCGTGGAATGGCTGCGGATGCTTCGGCAGGCGGCGGGCACTCCCGGCAGCCTGCAGGCATGAAAATCGTTATCAGATATAGTCAGAGACGGAAGTAATGCACATGTCATTTTCGAAAAAAAGCCTGGCCGCGCCAATCGTTGTCCTGCTCCTTGGTTTGCTGATGGCGGCGTGCGGCGGTTCGGCGGGTGCCGATAAGCAACCGGAAGCCGGAACGCAATCCGGCGCCGCTGCGGTCGCCGGGGGCTTTCCCCAAGACGATCACGCACGCGAAGGGCGAGACGGTGCTGGAGACGAGGCCGCAAAAAATAGCGGTCCTGTATTTTCCTTATGCGGATCATCTGTTTGCGATCGGCGAGCGGTCTATGCGCCTTTTATTCGGGCCGGTCCGAACCGCAAGCCCGCTCCCGCTTCAGCGGAACCAGACGCCGCCGAACGGCACCACCTCGCGGAGCACCCGCTTGAGCAGCCCGTCCTGCTCGAACTCGCGCTCGAACCGCCTGTCGATGCGGCCGGCTTGCAGCAAGGCGTAGCCGCGGCCGGTCAGCTTCCATTGGTAACGCATATGCTGGCTTGCCAGATGGTTACCGTAGACGGCCAGCTCGACGCGGGCGTTTTCCGGAAACGCAACGAGGCTTCCCGCGTCCGCGAACAGCGGGGTTTGCGGATCGAGCGCGATCGGGACGAGCGGGCCGCTTGTAAGCAGGCCGATCGTACCCGTCCCGTCGAATTTCATTTTGACCAGCTCCCGCGTCAGCAGCGAACGTTTCGCTTGCTGCCAGACGGTTTTCATTCCGATGCCTTCCGTATAATAAAGCACGTTCCGGTATTCGAACAACAAATCCTCGCATTCGCCGACGGGCAGGCTGGTCAGGTGGAACCCGGGCGGCAGCGCGAGCCATAAGCGGCCCGGCCCTGTGAGGCGGGTGCGGATCAGCTTTTTTTTGCGCAGCAGACCCGGCAAATCGAACAAGCTGTCCTGCCGTCCGGCCGGGGGGCCCTGGTACGCGACCAACTGGTCCGGGTGCAGCACATGCAGCGTCTCGGCGTCGTCCAGTCCGATCTCCACGGCTTGTCCGGCTTCTCCCGCGGCGGAAGACTGCGAATGGTAGATGAGGTTCATAGCGCGATATTCCCCCGTTTACTTGCTGCGCATGACGATGCGCAAAATCCGGCTGATCGCGAAGTAGCCGGCCAGCAGTCCGGCAGCGGTCAGCGACGCCGTCCAGATGCGCCGGTTGCGGTCTTTCCTCGCTTGTTCGGCCTGCTGCAGATCCGCAAGCTGCTGCTGGAGCCGTTCATTTTGCCGGTTCAACTGTTCGTTCTGTTGCCGCAGCGCTTCGTTGTCCGCCAGCGCCTTCTTCATGCTCTCCTGCGCCGCTTGCAGCGATTCGGCGGCCTTCGCCGCCTGCTCCATGCTCTCTTCAAGCTGCTGCTTCGTCTCGACGTATTGCTGCTGCAAATCCCGCACGTTCCCGGGCAACTGGACAAAATCTCTCACGGATTCGGCGATGCCTGCCGATACGGGGGTCGCTCCCAGTGTCAACGAACACGATACGGCAAGCAGGGGGAGAATCCGATTGCGGCATTTCATGGCATCCGCCTCCTTGTTCCGGTATTCCTTCCGATGATTCTATCATAATACGGGACAAGTAGACGGGATGTTTCAAGAGTCGCCGCCGTCCGACGAAACCCGCAGGGACGGGCCGGTTGGAGGTGAGGCCGGGGGCCGCAAACCGTCCGTCAACGCTGGTGGGGCCGGTCGCCGGGTACGGCCGAGCAGCCGGTGGCGAGGGAACGGCGGGAACGGAGGGGACGGCGAGGGGGGAGGGAATCGCGAAGGCGGGGAGATGGCGAGGGCAGGCGACGGGAGCGCCGTTAGGAAAGGGAGTTCGGATGAAACCGGCGAACGGCTCGGGGATCAGGGATGCCTGTGCGCGAGCCGGCTGCTGGCCGCCGCGGCGATCGCTCCGACCAGATCGTCCAGAAACGTATGGATTTGGCCGTCGCTTTTATCGTTTAGCCGCTTCAGGACGCCGGGCTTTTGCTTGTCGATGTAGCCGAAATTCGTATACCCGATGCTTCCGAAAACGTTGACGATGGAGAGGGAAAGCACCTCGTCGCAGCCGTACAGCCCTTCGTCGTGATAGACCATCTCCTGCAGCGGCGGCATCAGTTGGCCCCGCTCGGCCAGGACATCGAGCTGGATGCCGGTCAACACGGCGTTTTGCACTTCGCGTTTGGCCATGACGCGGTCGACATGCTCCAGGCACTCTTCGACGGTGAGATTGGGGAAGTAGTCTTTTTGCAGAAACAGGACCAGCTCGGCGATTTGTTCCCGGGTTACGCCCCGGCTGGCCATCCATTCCCAGGCGGCGGCCGCCACGGTCTCGGGATTCGAACGGTAAGACAACGGGATTCGCTCCTTCCTTCGGCGCGGTTCGGCGCCCATCTACTGGATAATGTGTGTAGGAGAGCCGGATGCGATACGGAGGCTTGCCATTTTTTATCGGACAAAAAGTCGGTCTAAAACAAGCAGGGGCTCGTATACATATACCAAATCGTCATGAAGGAGGAGTCCAAGGATGGCCTATCGCAGATGGATCAAAGGAATCGGCCTATCCGCGCTGACAGTCCTGCTTGCTTCCGGGTGCTCGATGTTTAATGCCGAGGATACCGGTCAGGCCATCGATCCGCCCCAACAGGAGACGGTCGCGGGAACCGGATCGGCGGGAGGCGCGGTGCCTGTCGGCGGCACGTTGTCGGGCACAGGCGCGGATACCGGTTCGGGGTCGGGCAAGCAGTCGCAGTCGGGTCAAGTTACCATGCCCGTCACGGTGTATTTGCAGGATGAAAACGGCTTGATGGCGCCGGTTACGTTAAGCGTGCCGTTCTCGGAGTCGGTCGCACGCGTCGCGATGGAGCATCTCGTATCGGGCGGACCGGTAGACCAATTGGCGCCGAAGGGCTTTAAAGCCGTGCTCCCGGCCGGGACGAAAATTATTAGTCTGGACATCAAGGACAAATCGGCGGTTGTCGACTTGTCCAAGGAATTCGCCAAGTACGACGCCAAGGACGAACGGCGGATCATGGAGGCCATCACCTGGACCTTGACTTCTCTGCCTTCGGTCGAGAGCGTGCAGTTGCGGATCAACGGACAGGCGCTTAAGGAGATGCCGGTCGCCAAAACGCCGCTGGATGAACCTCTGACGCGGGCCAAGGGCATCAATCTTGAGAAATCCGCCAACGTCCAATACGGCCAGGCGACGCCGGTCACCGTCTACTTCGTCGGCAAAACCTCCGATGAATTCAGCTACTACGTGCCGGTGACGCGTTTGGTGCCGCTGACGGACAATGCCGCCAAAGCCGCCGTCGAGCAGCTGATCGCCGGTCCGTTCCCCGCCTCGAAGCTGCATTCCGTGCTGCTTCCGGACGTGGAAGCGATCGACGTGAAGACGCCCGATCCCGCGGCGGAAGCCAAAACGGTCACGGTGAACCTGAGCGCCGAAGCGCTCGGCCCGGACAGCAAGCTGCCGGCCGAAGCCGCGCAAGCGCTTGTGCTGACGATGACGGAGATGGCCGGGGTCCATCAGGTGAATATCCAAATCGAAGGCAAATCGGATGTGAAAATGACCGACAACCAAAACGCAGCCAAAGCGATGGCGCGTCCTTCCAAGCTGAACCCGATCAAGAGTTGAGCGAGGAAGTTCCGCATAGATGACAACAAGGCGGCCGGGACAGTCTGGCTGCCTTGTTTATTGTCGGGTGCGGGAGGGAGAAGGCATGGCGCGGGGAGACCCTTCGTGTTGATGGACCAAGGCGGGCCGCAACGCGAAAAAACCAGGCACCTGCACCAGCCATACTCCGTGGCGTGGCATCGGCGGTTTCTTCGCGTTTCGTCCTCTCGCGTTCTGCCACTCCGCGCGTCTTTAAGAATATAAAATATCGCTAACCCCCCTTGTATCGATCGATTTGGGTTCCGTTAGCGATATTAAATATCACTAATAAAAGAAATTAGAAAGAGAAGTTGGAAAAAATGGGTTTATAACGATATTTTTGGACCTCTGTCAAGAAAGTGGACACTATGTTAAGAGAATTTAGGATGCCTTATGGTTGGAAAATTGCTCACTAAATTGAGCCGGCGATAAATAGCCCAATGCACTGTGGATCCGCTTGCGGTTAT